>JAGHCO010000206.1 GCA_021160405.1 Candidatus Aerophobota bacterium | reverse complement strand
TCCCGATACTCTCATTGCTGCCACTTGCACCATCAATAATATTCCCTTAGCTACTTACAACACCAAACATTATCCTATGCCAGAGATTAAATTTGTTCAAAGCTTTTTAGAATAGACATGTTTGATGCCAATCTATACTATATTTTAAATCTTTACTTCCAACTCAAGCTTAAGAGGATTGTTGAAGTACTCTCCACGGTTTCTCCAAAGCATGGACAATGTTCCACTTTAGTTCCGAGAGATTAGCCATTTCTTGAAGATTGAAAGGGTTATTTCCCAGTTTCCACCGTAAAGAAGATTCTAAAGCGCTTTAGTTCTTGAAAATTTTTATATATTTGCTATATTTAAGTTGCTGAAATAAATAAATATTATCATAGAAAAGCAAAGGTTATAAAATTACTAAATTAAAGGATTAAATTTATGGCTAACTTAAAAACAAAAGGTGAAAAAATGGAAAGAACAATTAAAGCCAGATTTTCAAATGGAGTAATTAAACCTTTGGAAAAATTGGACATTGAAGAAGGAAAAGAGATAACCATCACTATTGAGAGAACTTCTGAAACTACAAAAACTATTGAATCTTTAAGAAGCAGCTTTGGGGGTTGGAGAAATTTAATTGATACTGAGGAATTAAAGAGGAATATCTACAAAGATAGACTCATCACTACCAGACCAGCGCCAAAGCTATGAAATATCTTATTGACACTGATTGGGTCATTGATCACTTAAGTGGGATAGAAAAGATTAAAAAGAAGCTGGAAGAGTTAGCTCCCGAAGGATTAGCTTTGAGTATTGTTTCTTTAGCCGAACTTTACGAAGGTGTCTTTTATTCACGCAATCCAGAAAAAAGTGAGAAAACCCTAAAAGAATTTTTGCCCGGGATTTCAATCCTGGGAATAGATGAGGAAACTTGTAGAATCTTTGGTAAAGAAAGAGGAAGACTGAGGAAAAAAGGAAAAATAATAGGGGATTTTGATCTTTTAATTGCCTCTACTTGTCTTCACTACAACCTTATGCTTTTAACAAATAATATTGATCACTTCAAGAGAGTAGAAAATTTAAAAATCATTTCTGTTTAAGCTATATTCTCATAAAGGACTTCCTGTTAGTTAATATTCTCTAATGAGGTATTTCAAATTGGGGGATGTTAATAAAATCTAAGGAATTCATAATACAGGTTCTAACATTGTCGCATACCCACCGCAGTATAGGATTTTGAGAGTAAATTTTCTCAATTTCCTCAGTATTTACAGGCTTTTTCAGAGGTTCTAACCTTTCATGAATGACCTTAACCTCTTTTGCCGCTTTTTCTATTAAAAGGAACGGTTTTTCTACGGTAATTCTGAGCTTTTTGTCCTTTAGAAAGAGGTTCGAACCTAAAGCTGATAAAATCTGCCTTTTCTCCTCCAAACTTCCTTTTTCAAACTTTTTCTTAGCATCCCGGGCAAAATTAAAGACTGTTTCTGCTTTATCAATCCATTTGGTAACTCTGTTATCAGAATCATTTAACAGCTCTTGCAGTTTTACTTTCTCCTCTAACAGTTCTTTTTTCTTTTTCCGAAATTCCTCTTCGCTTACCTCATCATTCATTCTCATCTCAATTAACCTATCAATTTTCTTTACACAGTTTTTATAAGCCCTTTTCTGATTTTCTAAAATTTTATTCCTATCTTCTATCTCTTTTTTACTGTCCTCCTTCAATTGTTTTATTGCCCACTGGTAAAACTCAGGAGGGATTTCTATTTTATCTAAAAGTTCCGTAATTTGCTTTTCCAATTCTTTTTCTTCAATGCATTTCTGAGAGCATTCAGGATGTTTTCTTTTTGTGCAGTGATAGTAAACATAACGGTGGACATTACCATTCTTTTGCCTTTTTATCTTCTCCTCAGCCGTAATCATTGCCCCGCATTCCCCACATCTAATTAGACCTCTGAAAGGAAAGAAGTGAGTCTTTGGTCTTGGCCTTCCTTTTCTTCCCAACAGAACTTGAATTTTATCATACTCCTCTTCAGTAATCATTCTCTCATGAGCTCCTTTGTACCAATTTCCGCTTCCTTTAGGATACTCAAACCTTCCGCAATAAAAAGGTTCACTGAAAATCCGATAAATTGTGCTTCTTGGCATTGGTTTTCCGTTTCTCATTTTAAATCCCCATTTCTCATTGGCAATCTTTAAGATATTTGGTGGTGTATAGTTTCCTGTCAACATTAAATCAAACATTTTTCTTACCAGATCAAATCTTTGAGAGTCTTTAATGATCTTTCTTTCCCCACTTTTCTCCTGAGGACTGTTCAGGTAACCAACAGGAGCTGGTGCAGGATACCAGCCCTTTTCTGCTTTTGTCCTTAAGCCTCTTTTAACGTTCTGGCTCAGATCTAAGATAAACTGATTTGCCATACCAAACTCAATGCTCATTAAAAGCACATTATCCTCAGGGTGATAACTTCTGCCGTAAGTTTGGATGTGTTTGATTACACCGCGTTGCAGCATCCAGATAATCTCTCCTCCATCAATAGGATTTCTGGCCAAGCGATCCAGCTTCCAACAAATTATACCATCTGCCTTACCTTTGTTGATCTTCTTAATCATTTCATTAAAGACAGGTCTTCCAGGAGCTTTGGCAGATTGGGATTCTGAAAGGATATCAACAACTTCAAGGTTCAACTTTTCAGCAAGCTTTTTTAACTCACTTATTTGAGATTCAATGGAGAGAACTTGCCTGTCCTCTGACTCAGAGGACTTTCGGCAGTAGATAAAGTAGCGGGACATATATTTTGGAATGCTTAAATTAGGGATGGAAAAGACCTTTTTAAAAAAGCATATTCATAAAAAGGGCTGGAAGAGTTTTTGCGTGCTCTTGACAATTCCCTTGGAAGGTATATACTTAAGGTAGACTCTGAATACCGACCGTATGGCGGGTGCTCTACCGTAAGGTAGAGATAGGAGCAGCCATCT
>JAGHCO010000161.1 GCA_021160405.1 Candidatus Aerophobota bacterium | reverse complement strand
ACTATTAAATGCTTGACATAGGGTCTTTGCTTGCTCTTTAACGTTAGCCCTGGCTGCTCCGCTTTCAGGATTGTTAGATAAATCTGCCCAGCTATCCCAGAAATCATTTAATATACTGGCAATACCATTCTCAGATGGTTCGTTGAAAAGGATCTCTATATTCTGTAAGTTTTCAAATTTAGCTTTCCATTGGTTTAAAGTAGAGGTTTCTTTTCTTATATAAAAATCAACTACTTTATCTTTAACTCTTTGAATTGCTTGCACCTTTACCCCTGTTCCCGTTGAACCCTGAGGTAAGGTAGTAGTAAGAATTGCTCTTTGACGGGAAAAACCAGGAGTGTTTACATTGGCAATGTTATGTCCTATGGTATGCAGAGCTTGACGTTGAGCTCTTACTGCCCGAATTCCTATTTCAAGTGACCTTAATGCTTCCAATTCTCACCCCTCACTTTTTCGCAGACCAAAGTCTGCGGCTACATTTTCGCTACCTTTTGCCTTTTTTATCTCTTTACCCTTAGCCTTTGCTCCTCACCTCTCTTACCCATTACTTATTACTTCCTATCAGGTTCTTTGATCCAGAAGTTTTCTCTTCTGTCTTTCTCCTTCTACTTTGCCGTTGGAAGCATAAACTGGTATATTCTCCACTCCAGCTAAGAGACGAAAATAATCGTCAATAATTCTTATGGAATACTCAATTAAGGAAATGTTGCTTTTATTAAATTTATTTATCTGTTCTAATAGAGAACTTATTTGCTTCTGCAGTTTGGAAAGTTCGGAGGCGTAAGGCTCATCAACTATCTCAGCAAACTGAGAAAGAGTTATTTCCTGAGGTAGAGAAAGGGATTCCCTTGAAGAATCCATGAGGCGTCCCCTTACCTTTTCCCAGTTTCTTATTTGCAAAAATATACTTTCTTCTTCCTTTATAATATCCTCCAGCCTATTTAAATCTCCCTTTATCACTATATTCTCTTCTTCCCGGCAAAGTTTATATAGTTTTTCGTATAACCTTACCTCTTTCTTTATTACTTGAATTAGTTTTCTTAGCTTTTCCACCATCTATTTACCTCCTGAACTGCGAGAGAGGGAAGAGTAAATAATCTTGGCCAAACCAATACCTCCTCCCTCAGCTACTTTTTGAGCTAACATCTCATCCCATTGGCTGTTAAAAAAACTCTCAGTTATTCCTCCATCTAAAAAATCTGACTTTGGCAAAGCTTTTCTTATCTGATGAAGCAAATAACTAATAAATATGGTTTCAAATTCTGAGCAGACTCTTTTTACATCCTTTGGCTTTAATTTACCCTTTTCTTTTGAAAGGGGAGAATTTAAAGAAAATAGTGAGTCCATTCTGTTTAAATTAAAGGTTGAATAAGGTAACATTAAAACCTCCTTACTACATTATTATCAGCTCTCCCTGAAGAGCTCCTGCCTCCTTCAGAGCCTGGAAAATAGCAATCATATCCCGAGGAGTTACCCCTAAAGCGTTAAGAGTGCTTACCAGTTCCTCTACTGTAGTGCCTTTTAAAAGGCTCATTCTCCCCTTTTGTTCCTTTACCTCCACCTCTGTCTTTTTAGTTACCACAGTCTCACCCGAGGAGAAAGGGGTAGGTTGAGAGATAACGGGCATAGTTTTAACAGTAACAAAAAGATTTCCATGAGCTACAGCTACTGGGGAGACCCTTACATTTTTACCTACTACAATAGTGCCTGTTCTCTCATTAATGATCACTTTAGCCACGGTATCCGGAACTACAGACAATTCCTCAACTTTAGAGATAAAATCTACTATAAGATTTTTTTCTTCATACTTTTCAGGAACCTCTACCTTTATAGTATTTGCATCTAAGCAGGTAGATATTTCAGAGGAAAAAGCCTTATTTATTGTCTCACTTATACGTGTGGCAGTGGTAAAATCGGGTTGAGAGAGAATTAAGGATATATCACTTTTTCCTGCAGGCATACTTGAAGGAAACTCCTTTTCTACTATTCCTCCACCCGGAATTCGACCTACAGTGGGATGGTTTTTTCTTGCACCTGTCCCACCTGCAGCTATATTAAAACCACCTATGGAAACCGGCCCCTGGGCCAAGGCATAAACCACTCCATCCGGTCCTTGAAGAGGAGTGAGAAGTAGTGTTCCCCCCTCTAAACTCGTGGCATCACCTATAGAAGAAACAGTTACATCTATACAGTTTCCCACTTTGGTAAAAGGAAGAAATGTAGAGGTAACCATTACTGCAGCAACATTCTTTAACCTCATATCTTTAGGATTTACGGTAATCCCCAATTTTTGGAGCATATTACTTATAGATTGAACAGTGAAGGGGGCTCCTCTTTTATCCCCAGTTCCATTAAGTCCTACCACTAATCCATAACCAAACAGTTGAATTTCCTGCAAGTTTTGAATTTTAGCAATATCCTTTATCCTTACCTTCATCTGAGCTATGGCATTAAAGGTAAGGGAAAAGACTACCATTAAACTAATTACAACTGGGATAACTTTTCTCATAACTAACTCCTTTAAAATATTCCTAACCATCCCAATATTCTGGGAATTATACCTGGACGTTGAGCTTCTGCCAAGGGGCCTTTGCCCTGATACCTTATCTGTGCTTCAGCAATCTGGTTGGAATATACGGTGTTGTTATTATTTATATCCTGAGGGCGGATGATCCCCTCTACAAAAATTATCTGTTCCTCATTATTTACCTTTATCTTTCGCTCTCCTCGTATACGAAAGTTTCCATTTGGAAGAACTTGTATTATCTGAGCACTAACCTGAGCTATTAAAGTGCCCTTACGTTGAGTAGAACCTGAGCCTCCATAATCACTCTTATGTTTCCATCCCCAAGCAGGTAAAGTTAGTGCTTGCCCAGGAAAGCTACTTACCTCACCGTCTGCCTGTACTTTTTTCCCTGTTTCTGTTTTAGTGCTCTGAGAGGCAAGAGAAGACTCAGAAATAATAACCATTACTATATCTCCCACCTTGCAGGGATAGGACGGGGTAAACAAAGAATATCCCCCTTTTGCCATGCAAAAATTACCCATTCCTAAAAATAATATTATTCCCACTATAACTATTCCAATGACATATTTTCTTAAAAAAAGAGAACAGTTCATTGTAACCTCCTTAATTTATCATAATTTCTACTACTCCCGCATCTACTATCTTAGCCTTTATTTTTTTTAGGGAATTAACATTAACTACTTCAATTATCTCTCCCTTTCCACCTTCTTCTAAAGCCCTTCCCTGAGTAATTACCTCGATACCTAATCCTTTTCCTATTAACCTAACTAAATCGCCCTGTCTTACTAAAAGAGGCGGCCTTAATATTTTCTTGAGCAGTGGAGTATGAGCTGGAATAGCTCTAATTACCCTTTTCCCCAGTGCCTCTTTTAAATTAGTTGCTACGTCTTCTAAAGAGTTACTTATCTGTCTTTTTTCTTTTCTTAAATCTTCTTGAGTTAAAATATGGCCGGCGAGAAGCTTTTTTTGAGTAACTAAAACCTCCTCAAATACTTTTATCTTTAAGGGAAGAGAAATAGTTTGATAAAGTTTATCATTTATATATACCCTCACTGGAATTATGCAAAAGTTATGAAGATAAGTAAAAGATGGAGTTCCCCCCTCTAATCTTAACTTACCAGGAGGAACTCTTAAAGAAGAGGAAAACCTTTGTTTATCTATTTCTATTTTTACCTCCTTACCTTTAAAAAAAGGAACTACCAGTTCTTTAGCTATTTTCAGTAGCCTTTCCTTTTCTATAAGATTGAATGAAGAGGTAACCTTTACCTCTTTAGCTCCTTTAAAACTAATCTCATTCCGTGAGATATTATTTTGATATAACCTCACCATAATATAACCTCTGTTAAGTGTCCTGGACCTGCCTGGTAGAGGAGAAGAGGTAACCTCTATCTGTTCAAGCTTTTTAGTAAGTTCCTCTTCTCCTTCAATGTTAGCTATTTCTCCTAATTTTATATATTCTCCTCTAACCCTGGCAAAACTCTTAAGATAAATTGTTGCCTTAGCCCATGATGGGCCTGAAATAAATAAAAGTAAAGTTAATCCCAATATTAAAGGGACTTTCATTTTCCTCATCTTAGCTCCTCTGCATTAACTTAAGATCTTGATAAATTATTAGTTATTATCCAGCCACTAATTATCACGAATAATTATTTAATTCACCTTTCGCCTTTAGTGTTCATTCGTGTAAAATTCGTTGCTAAACAGATACATACCTTTTATCTACGAAGATTATTAGCTATTCGAAGCATCTCATCAGTAGTTTGAATAGCCTTGGAATTAACTTCATAAGCCCTTTGAGCTATTATCATATTTGCCATTTCTTCTACTACCTGAACATTTGACATCTCTAAGAACCCTTGAGCTAAATTTCCAAAACCTTCCAGTCCCGGAGTGCCAGTAATAGCCTCCCCTGATGCATCAGTAGCCTTATACAAGTTATAACCTATACTTTCCAGTCCTCCAGGATTAATAAATTTAGCCAGAGTAACTTTCCCCACTTCTGTAGGTGTAGTAGTTCCCGGAGTTAAAACTGTAACGCTTCCATCCTGTGAGATAGAGATATTAGTAGCTCCTGGAGGAATAACTATCTCCGGTTCCATAGCAAGACCATTGGCTGTGACTAATCTGCCGTCTTTATCCAGTTTAAATGAACCATCTCTGGTATAAGCTATGTTTCCATCAGGCTGAAGTATCTGGAAAAATCCTCTTCCTTCTATTACCATATCTAAAGGATTTTTTGTTTCAGTGATTTCTCCCTGAGAGAAAATCTTCTCAATAGCTACGGGCTGAACCCCATGGCCAATTTCCATACCCACGGGGAGTTGTCCTCCCCCCGGAGCTTTGCCCCCAGCAATAGCTATAATTTGATAAAGTAAATCCTGAAAGTTAACTCTACTTTTCTTAAAACCAGTTGTATTCACATTAGCTAGATTATTAGCTATAGTATCAATAAAAAGCTGTTGGGCTTTCATACCTGCTGCTGATACCCACAATGCTCTTAACATAATTTAACCTCCTTATCTTGTTATTCTCCCAGTTTCGTTGCAGGCTTTATCTAAAGTTGAATCCTGTAGTTGAATTAGTCTTTGATTTGCTTCATACATACGGAAATTGTTAATTAAGCTAACCATTTCTGAGATTATATCTACATTAGAGGTTTCCAGATATCCTACTTTTACAGATATATTATTGGCTCTGTTTACTCCCACAGGTTGGGAAATTCTAAATAAATTTTCTCCCTCTTTATAGAGAGAAGACCTACGCACAACATCCACTCTTATTTGATCAACTACTTTCCCATCAATTATCACCTCACCTTTCTTATTAAATTTAAGTTTAGATATGTTATTAACTGAGATAGTAATAGGTCCATTTTCTCCCAACAGTATAAACCCCTTAGGAGTAACTAATCTACCTTGTCTATCCAAAGAAAAGTTACCAGAGCGGGTATAAGCTATACCCTGGGGAGTAGAGAGGGCGAAAAATCCTTTCCCTTCCAGAGCAAAATCAAAGGTATTTCCTGTAAATGTGAGTTTTCCCTCACTGAGGTCAATAAAGGTGCTTTGCACTCTGGTCTGTCTTGTATCTCGGTTTATTTGTCTTTGCAGAATATTAGAAAATGACTCATAAACTGGAATATCTCTTTTAAAGCCAGGAGTGTTAACATTGGCTATGTTATTAGTGATTATCTCCTGAGCATGAATTGTAGATAGCATTCCCGATGCTGCACTATACAACCCTCTAATCATAGTTTCATCCTTAATAGATTTACTTTGTTCACTCTTAATAGGTGCAAAGTTTTTGCCAAATTTTATTAGTTAGCTGATTGGTTTATTTGGTTAAAATTAAAAAATTAAATGGGAAAGATTTTCCTTGTTAGGTGGAAAAAATTGCTCGGCAAGGATAAAAGAGGCGAGAGAGTAAGGGCAAAAAGTAAAAGGTAATTAGTATATGTAATGAGTGATGGTAAGATAAAAAAGCAAATAATGGTTAACAGATAGAAGAATAGCGAATAGTAGACAACCGCTTTATTCTGCTACTTGCTCTCACTAATTCCTACACACTATTCGCTATGACTTAAAGACGCAAAATGACCTTATCCACGTCGTATCAGATAAATGATATACTATTTTGAGAGCAACGTTCCAGAGTTAAGCAGTTTCTCAACAGTTTTATCTATAACCTCGTTAGAATTATATTTTCCTTTAGCCAGTTTCTCCTTCACCTGTTCTATCTTTTCCTTTCTTGCTGTAGAGACCTGTTTTACTATTTTTACATATTCGGATATCTTTTTACCTTGGGAAGAAAGAACTACCTCATCCTTTTTATCTTTCTTGGGTAATTTATGCACTCCTTTATCTACTTTTTCATTTTGTTGAGGAAAAGACCGAGAAACATTACCTAATTCCTCTATTTCCATTTTTATCTCCTTTTTTACTCAATTCCCAGAGCTTGATCAATTTTCATTTTTAAATCATCTCTGGTAAAGGGCTTAGCAATGTAGCTACTGGCACCTGCCTTAAGCGCAGCAACTACTTCATCCTTTGTATTTACAGTAGTAACCATAATAATAGGAACATCTTGATAATCCTTTTGTGATCTTGTAGCATAGAGGAACTGCAGACCATTCATCTCAGGCATATTCCAATCACAGATTATAAGATTGATTTTTTCTTGAGATAACTTTTTTAGCCCCTCAGTTCCATTACTTGCCTCTATTACATTGGAATAGCCAATCTCGTTTAAATGATGCTTTAGAATTTTACGCATTACCCCAGAATCATCAACTATTAAAATAGTTACTTCAGACATTTTTTAGTTTCGTCTTCTCTTTCAAGGCCTCTTTAATACTTCTTCTTAACTCATCAAGGCAAAAAGGTTTAGTTAAATAATCCCGCACACCCACCTTTTTCGCTTTTTGTATACTTTCCTTATCTGCAAGACTGCTAACTACTATTATTGGGATATCTCGATTTGATTCTTTTAATTCCTGGATAAATTCAAACCCGCTCATTTCAGGCAGATTTAATTCGATAATAATTAAATCAGGATTTTTGAATTCCACTGCTTCCAGAGCTTCCAGCCCATTTGAAGAACAAATTACCCCCCATTCATCTGTAGTGAGAGCCCCTTCATACAATTTTTGCACCCTGGGTTCACTATCTACGCATAAAATTAATTTTCTCTGAAGACGATGCTCAGGATGTTCCTCTAAAGCCTTCCGAACTATCCTTCTAATACTTTCTTTTTTGATAGGCTTAGATAGAAAAGCAACTACTCCTAATTTTTCTGCTTCATGCCTTGCCTCTTCTGTAGGATAAGCGGTAAGTATTATTACTGGAAGATTTTCCAACCGGACTATGCTTTGCATATCCCGGGTAATTGTTCTTATATTTCGTAGTACCTCCAGGCCATCCATGTCGGGTAGTTTCAAATCTAAAATAAGAAGATCTATACTTTTATGCATTACTATGTCTAAAACTTCCTTTCCTCTTTCCGCAAATAGTAGGTTGTAATCTTCGGGTTCAAAACTTAGTTTAAGAAATAATTGAAATAATTTTACGTCATCGACAATTAATATTGATTTTTTACCCTGTTGGTTCATAAAGATGCTCTTTTAACATTTGCTTAAGATTTGTATATTTATCGGCAAAAAATTTCCGTAAATATTCACTAAAACACTTATGTCACCATTGGCTGCCAGAAATCTTACTCCTTATAGTCAACAGGCGAGACACTTATTCTATATGATAGTTTATATTTTAAAAGAATTTTGTCAAATTTCTGCAGATAGCCCTTTATCTCTCATCTGCACTACATTGTTAGTTTTTAGGAAAACTTACCTGTTACCGTAGCTAAATAGTCACTTTTTATTATCGGCAAAGATGGAGGAAAGCTTTAATGTAGATAAAAATACCCTAACAATCTCAGGGTCAAATTGAGTTCCTGCACCTTCTTTAAGTTCTTTCAAAGCTTCTTGAAGTGGTAGTGCCCTTCTGTAGGGACGATCCGAAACCATAGCATCAAAGGCATCAGCAATTGCTCCAATTCTTGCCAGCAAGGGAATATCCTTCCCCTTCAGACCATCAGGATAACCAGTTCCATCGTAGCGCTCGTGATGATGACGAACTAAACAAAGACCTGGTTGCAAAAATTTAATATGTTTAACCATATTTTCTCCTATGATAGGATGTTTTTTAGTGATTTCATACTCTCCTCGGGTAAGCTTTGAAGGTTTAGAGAGAATGCTATCCCTGATCCCTATCTTTCCAATATCATGGAGTAATCCACAAAATTTAATCATCTCTATCTCTTTTTCAGAAAGATTTAATGCTTGAGCAATCTGTAAGGAATATTTAGTAACTCCCTCGGAATGTCCTTTAGTATAAGGGTCCTTGGCCTCAATTGCCTTAATTAAAGCTTTGACAGTATCTAAGAAAGAGTGTTGCAAATCCTCATAGAGAAATCTATTTTTAATAGCTATAGCTACATAGTTAGCCAAGCCAAAAGCTATATCTAAATCGTTCTTAGTATAGAAAGGCTTATTAAGACAGTTACAAAGAGCTAAAACACCAATTACCTGTCCAGCTATACTTAAAGGGACAACGAGAAGAGTTTGTAGATGTAAATTGATAAACTCTTTAGAGTTTTGGAAACGCGCATCTTTTGGATAATCATCTATAATAAGAGGTTTATTGTTCTTTACTACCCACTCCAGGGCGCCTTTGTTTAGCACATCTGAGTTTTCCTTAGTCATGGCAATCATAGATAGAGAAATCCCGCTACTTACTTGAGGAATTAATTTTTTTGTTTGCCTATCTAAGAGTGAAAGAACTCCGTACTCGCTTTTAACCTCTTTCAAAGCTAATTTAAGTATAGATTCCATGATTTTATTTAATTCCAGAGAAGAGCTAACTATCATACTGGATTTAAGTAAAATAGAGAGTTCCTCCTTTTTGTGCTGCATCTTAGAATTTAATTTTAAGTTTTCAACGACAATGCTAACCTGAGAGGCGAGAAAAGTGAGCAGATCCAGTATTTGCTGATTTACTGATTTTTCCTCTACGTAACAAAGGGATATAATTGCCCCAATACGTCTATCAGAAACTGCAAGGGGAATTATGAGGAAATTATTCTTACTTGGTCCATTTGAAAGACCTATCTTTGTAAAAGTGGGAATGAGAATGGGTTTGCTTTCTTTCAAAGCCCAATCAATTACTCCCTCTTCTATTAAATTAGTAACTTCATCCAAGTTGTTTTTAGATAACTGGTATGTATAGCTAAAATCAAACTGGTTAGTTTCTTCATTTAATATAAGGACTGCGTATCCATGGTAATTGAAAACTTCTTTAAATAAGCTTAAAAATTTTTTACTAACACCATCAATTTTGCTCTCAGTCATTAAAGATTTCCAGAACTGTTGAAGAAACTTAGCTTCATTTTTTAACTTCATTGGATGCATCTTCTACCTTCCTGCTTTCTCTTTTATAAAAATATCGTTACTATTCAGCCACTAATCATCACGAATAATTATTTAACAATTCTTTCATATTCAGTTTTTCTTTCCACAATTAATAACATTTGTGTCTATTCGTGTAAATTCGTGGCTAAATAGTTACAAAATATCAAATAAACTGCACACTTTTCCAATCTCAGTTTCAAAAATGGAGGTAAAATACTGAATATAGCTTTCATTTATATCAGGTTTCAAAGGTTTAAGAGAATTCCATACCAAAGGATTAACGGAAGGGATTTTGTCATCTCCTCCCCAACCAATCGATTCCATCCGAACTAAAATATCAGAAAGATGTACAATTGCAGTAAGTTGAGGGTTTATAATGGCCTTATCTGGCAGATGGTGAAATTTAATTGCTTCCTCAATCTCTGCAGGTAAGTTCCATTTCTTAGCTAACCAGGCTCCAATTTCAGCATGAGTTATCCCCAGAACATCTTTCTCTGCTTCTCGAATTGATATATTTTCAGATTGAACTTTCTCTATAATTTGAGCAAAGGATTTGTGCAGGTACTGATCAAGGATGATCTTGCCTATATCGTGAATTAATCCAGCAGTAAAAGCCTGGCCAGAGATGCGATATCTAAGTGTTTTGGCTAACATCTTAGATGCCAGAGCACAACCGAGGGAATGCTTCCAGAACTCTTCCCGGTTAAAATCTCCCAAATTATCAGATTCCCCAAAGGTTCGTAAAATTGATGTAGCAAAGGTAATATTTTTTATCTCATTAAACCCAAGTATTATCAGTGCATGGGTAATAGTGCTTATTCGTCTAGGGAATCCGTAATAAGCAGAGTTTACCAGTTTAAGAATTCTGGCAGTAAGAGTTTGATCCTCGGAGATTATTCTGCTTAAATCTTTAAAAGATGTTTTAGGATCAGAGGTAAGTTCTATAATTTGCGAAACTACGCCGGGAAGGGTAGGTAAACTCTCAATCTCATCTGTAATTTGTTTTATTTTTTTAGAAATATTGCTGTTTGGATTAGAATCTATGTTAAAAGAATTCATATTTTTCCCCAGATTTATTATCGGCAAAATAGAAAGATAACTTGAGACAGAAGAAGAAAGGAGTAGGGGCAAGAATATCTTACTGGGAAAATTAATATTGAAGTGATCTCACCAACAGATTTTCTTAAGGAGTTCAAAGAATAGAGATACTCAACATTCACAAGCCCAAGACTTAGTACTTTTCTAAAAGGCAAAATCCTCAGGTTTTATATATTCTAATTTCTTTCTAAATTCATTCAGTTCTCTATCGCTGATGGGTTTCTGTCCCACCATACTTATCCTATCCTCGTTAACGTAAATAGAGACTTTGAACTTAAGAGCCAGGATTATAGCATCGCTGGGATGAGCATCTACCTCAAGGATTTCCTCATCCATTTTTATAAGAATCTTAGCATAGTAGATATTATTCTTGAGCTCATTTATTATTACCTTATTTACCTCACCCTCAAATTTTTCAATTAGCCTTCTGATAAGACCATGAGCTAAGTACAAAGAAGAAGATGTGTTTTTCGTTTCCATGGCCGAGGCAATTGAGCGAGCTTCAGATAGTTCCATCCAGATAGGAAGTTTTCTATTTTCCTTCTTTTCTTTTAGAATAACAACGGGCATTTTAAAATCCAGGTCCATAGCTACATTTATTACCTCTACCTCTGTCATTTTTACAACCGACCGTTTTCTTCTCATTTTTTACCCTCCGAAGAAAATTCCGGTCGGTTGCGTCACTGGGTTCCCTTATCTTAAGACGCCCAACTTATCCAGGATAAGGTTTACGGTTTTTTGTATATTAGCTTAATTTATAAAAAATGTCAAACAGATAAATTTCGTAACAGTTCAGCCACTAAGTCACCAAGGCACAAAGAAGTAATATAAATTTTAAACTTCTATTAAAAAGAGAAGGATCTATTGCTAAAAAATTGACCACTGAAAGTTTTAAGAAAAGATT
>JAGHCO010000086.1 GCA_021160405.1 Candidatus Aerophobota bacterium | reverse complement strand
TAGGTTGAAACTTACTAAGATAAGTAAATTAAACCAAAAGATTTGGAGCAATGTCAGCCAAGAGGTCAAAAAATTCAAAGAAAAATTACGTTTTGGAAATAAAAAACTTAAGTTTTGCCTATAAAACTGACCATGGCAAGTATGAGGTATTTAAAAATGTTAATATAAACATTAAAAATAATGAATTTTTCTGTATAATAGGGCCTTCAGGTTGTGGAAAGACAACATTATTAAATATTATTGCAGGATTCGAATATCCTACCGAAGGAGTAATTTATGAGAGCGGTATCGAGATTAAGGGTGTTTCTCATGAAAGGGCGTTAGTTTTTCAGCAAGATGCAGTTTTTCCTTGGCTCACTGTTTATCAAAACGTTGAATATGGTTTAAAAGTTAGAAATGTTTCACTGGGAATCAGAGAAAAAAAGGTAAAACAATTCATAAAAATGGTAGGATTAACTGGTTTCGAAAAAGCTTATCCAAGAGAACTATCAGGTGGTATGAAAAAAAGAGTAGATCTTGCAAGAGCTCTTGCAAATGATCCTAAAATATTATTAATGGATGAGCCTTTTGGTTCACTTGATGCAATGACCAAAGAAAAACTTCAAATAAAATTAATCGAAATATGGGAAAGCTCCAAAAAAACGGTAATATTTGTCACTCATGATCTTGAGGAAGCTTTATTTTTAGGAGATCGAATTGCAATTATGCAACATATCAGGACCGGTATCCCTCTAAAAATTATCGATGTTCCCTTTAAAAGACCCAGAAAATTTTATTTGAAAGAAGATCCAGAATTCCAAAGTATGAGACGGAGATTGATAGAAGAGTTTAAACTTATTGAAAGTTAAAGGACTTTAATTAAAAGAGGTTGTTTCAATGAAATTGAGTAATTTTAAGAGTATATTACTCGTCGGGATCATATTAACAATCTGGGCCATAATTACATTGTTAACAGATTTAATTCAACCTATTTTTATACCGAGCCCTATCAATATCTGGCAATCTTTCCTGGAGATGCGAGATAATCTACCAATGGCTATATTGGTAAGTCTTGGTATTACGCTAAGCGGTTTTGGGATAGGATTAGTTGCTGGTGTAGGTTTAGGCTTAGCAATAGCCTATAGTAAGAATTTTATGGAAATGGTTGGTCCTCTCTTAGACTTTACCCGTCCTATTCCTGTGCTTGCACTTATACCACTGTTTTTACTTTGGTTTGGAATTGGATTGTTACCTCAAGTTTTATTAGTTGCTCTGGGGGTATCTGTAGTGCTTGGTGTAGAAACATATGAGGCTGTGAGAAATATGCCTTTAGTTTATATAAGAGCAGCCTCAAATCTTGGAGCTGATAAAAAAACAATCTTTAAAACCGTGGTAATTCCTTATATATTTCCCTATCTAATAGGAGCGATTAGAGTTGCTGCAGCTCTTTCTTGGGGATTAGACGTTGCTTCTGAATTCATGGGAGCTCAGGTAGGCTTAGGATATAATATGATAGTTCAACAAATATACTTAAACACTGCTGGTATTATAGCTATTGTAATTATATATAGTCTTTTAGCTATTAGTTTTGATCAGATAATAAGAAAGATCGAATCAAGAGTGACTAGATGGACTGAGAGAAGTAAAATTTCTTTTGAAAAAATCTGATTTTCAAATATTTTATACGAGGTGCAAAAATGGTTATCGATTCACATATGCACTTAATAAGGAAAAAGAACTTTGATAAGGAAACATATAATCGCTTAAACTTGAAACTACCAGAAGATACCCCTCTGGAAAATCTTGTAGGTTGGCTTAAGGAAGCAGGTATAGTTAAGGCTGTTGTAATGGGGCAAGATATGACCAGGATATGGAAAACCACTTTTGGAGAAGAATATGTTCTGGAAGCACTCAAAAAATATCCAGATTTTTTTGTTGGTCTTGCCAGCCTGGAACCAGTGGATAAGTATAACAGATTTAACAAAAAGGCTTTTGAATATTTCAAGAAAGCTATAACAGAATATGGATTGAAGGGTGTTTTACTGACACCTCCTTATGGCCAATATTATTCAAATGATAAAACTGTATACCCTTTTTATGAAAAGGCATTGGAATACGATGTGGTGGTACAGTTTCACCATTCAGCGCAAATGGGTCCAGCAATATTAGCTCCAACCAAATATGCAGATTTATTTAGGTTGAATGATATCATAGTGGATTTTCCTGATTTAAAGATTGTTGTTGAGCATCTTGGATATCCTTGGACTGAACACTTATTTGTGTTAATGGCTAATGATAAGAACCTATGGACAGATTTAGCCATGATGTATAACAGACCAATGAAGGTAGCCTGGAGTTTAGTTCTTGCTAAGGAATACGGTGTAATTGACAGGGTTATGTATGCGTCAGATTATGTCTGCTATAACTATGATATATTTTCTGATAAACCAGCAGAAGATTTTAAGAGATGGATTAATTTTATCAAGGTCGACTTGAACAAAATATGCGATAGATGCGGTTGGCCTTTGTTCTCACAAGAAGAGATAGAGGGAATCCTTTGGAAAAATGCAAATCGCTTGTATAAACTTGTGTAATAC
>JAGHCO010000222.1 GCA_021160405.1 Candidatus Aerophobota bacterium | reverse complement strand
TACCTTCGATACGGTGAGAAAACAATAAAAATTACTATAGATGACAGGAATTTATTAGCTATTTTACAACCAAAACTAGTCGAGCCAGTTAAAGATGAGAATATAGAAATAAGAAAGTCTATAACTGATCCTATAGGAACCAATGGGCTATGTGACCTATTACAGAAGGCGAAATCGGTGGTTATTTTGAGCGATGATAACACTAGGAGCACTCCAGTAAGAGATATTATGCCCATTATCCTTAATGAATTAAATAAGGCGGGGGTCAAGGATAAGAATATAAAAATCGTTGTAGCTTTAGGAACTCATCAACCTATGTCCTCGAGTGAAATTGCGAAACGCTTTAGTATAGATATTGCTCGTAAGATTGAGATCATAAATCATGAACCTTTTAACAAAGATAAACTTACCTATCTAGGCTATACTTATTTGGGAACTCCTATATGGATAAATAGTGTGGTTATGCAGGCAGATTTTATTATCGGAATCGGCAACATTGTACCTCATCGTATAAGTGGATGGTCAGGAGGTGCAAAGATTATACAACCTGGAGTATCAGGAAGTTTGACCACTGGTATGACTCATCTTTTAGCTGCAAGATACCATTGTGAGCAAATAATAGGTAACGTAAACAATCCAGTAAGAAAGGAAATGGAGGATATAGCAAGAAAAGTGGGTCTTAATTTTATTGTTAATACAGTGCTTAATAGAAACGGGGAAATAGTAAAAGTAGTTGGAGGAGACTTTATTTTTGCTCACCGAGAAGGAGTTGAGTTAGCCAGAACAATCTATGGAGTTAGGATATCTGAACCCGCAGATATAGCAATTATTGATTCCTATCCAGCAGATCTGGATTTTTGGCAAGCCATAAAAGCATTGTTTGTAGGACAACTTCTGGTGAAGAAAGGAGGGGCAATAATTTTTGCTAGTCCTTGTTATGAAGGAGTTTGTCCGACACATGGAGCACTTTTGGAATTGGCTTCTTTAACCTTAGATCAGCTGAAAGCTAAAATAGAAGAGGGACAGATTAAAGACTTAGCCGCGGCTGCGGATACAATTATGCGAAAAGAAATTTTACAGAAAGCTCAAGTTAAGATGTATTCTGACTGTATTCCTGAAGATCACATTCGTCAGCTGGGTTTTATTCCAATATCTTCTGTTCAAAAAGCACTTGAGGAATCTGTTCACGAGTATGGATCAGACGCTACAGTGATTGTTGCAACTCATACAGCAGAGTTACTACCCCTTATCGGATAGTTTCTGTGAACAAATGAGTTCATGCGAGGGAAAAAAATTGGTGAAAAGGTAATTTTCTATAGGAGGTTAGAGAAAATCTAAAAACAGTTTAAAGACCAACGTCCCGTCGAGCTAATTTAATTCAAATTTCAAAAATGCTAAAGGAGCATCCAATGAATGGAAAGAGTCATTCCATAACGCCAGAAAAGGTAAAAAAAGTGAGTACTCCTTATCGAAGGATAGTTACACCTATTCCTGTACCAGAATCTATGCCAATCCTCGAAGATCTGCGTAAACATGAGCCCCGGTCAATGAGGGGTCAACCTCCTATCATCTGGGATAGAGCTGAAGGTTTTCAGGTATATGACAAGTACGGAAATATGTGGCTTGACTGGAGTTCCGGTGTTCTGGTTACATCGGCCGGTCATGGAAGAAAAGAGATAAAAAAAGCTATAGTGGATATGGTCAATCATGGTCTTTTACACAACTACTGCTTTCCCAGTGAGATAAGGGCAAAATTAGTTAAAAAATTAGCTGAATTAGCCCCCGATCCTCTAAGTAAAGTTTTTTTACTGACAACCGGTTCTGAAGCTGTTGAATGTGCCATTAAATTAGCAAGAACGTGGGGGCAAAAAATCGGGGGCAAGAAAAAGATAGGCATTATTTCCTTTGAGGGAGCTTTCCACGGCAGAACTTTAGGTGCACAGATGATCGGAGGAATTCCTTCTCTTAAAGAATGGATAGTAAATCTTGATTCTGATATGTATCAATTACCTTTTCCTGGAGATTTCAGATGTGAAGATAGAAGTTTTGATACATTTATTCAATTTCTTAAAAAGAATCATATTTCTCCAGATCAAATAGCTGCTGTTATAAGTGAGACTTATCAGGGAGGAGGAGTTTTCTTTATGCCTAAAAAATATGCCAAAGAGTTAGCCAAATGGTGTAAAGAAAATAAAATTCTTCTAATTTTTGATGAAATTCAGGCTGGTTTTGGTAGAACAGGTAAGATGTTTGGTTTTGAGCATTATGAAGTTGTTCCTGATATTATATGTTGTGGAAAAGGAATTACCTCTTCTTTACCCTTATCCGCTGTCATAGGGAGAGCAGAAATACTGGATCTCTATCCTCCTGGAACTATGACCTCTACTCATACAGGTAATCCAGTTTGTGTAGCTGCAGCGCTTGCCAATCTGGAAATCATTGAGAAGGAAAGACTTTACTTGAGAGCAGCGGAAGTAGGAAATTTCCTTTCAAGTAAGTTAAAAGAGATTCAAGGTCAGTTTCCTAAAGTCATAGGAGCTATTTGCGGGAAAGGATTAGTATATGGCATACATGTAATCAAAGATAGTAGCAAAGATCCGGACGGAGAGTTAGCTCTTAAAATAGTAAAAAAATGTGTAGAAAAAGGATTAATGCTGTTTTCTCCAGTAGGCACTGGAGGAGCGACTATAAAAATATGCCCTCCTTTAATTATTACCAAAGAAGCTATTGAAGATGGGATAGTTGCTTTTGCTGAAGCTATAGAGG
>JAGHCO010000049.1 GCA_021160405.1 Candidatus Aerophobota bacterium | reverse complement strand
CTATTAGTACACACACTAAGGCAAAGCCAATTGCCCGGAGTGATAACTTACCTTTCAGACCGATATCTTCACAATCAAGTCTTCTTTTTTTCAACAGGAAATGAAGGATAGCTACTACAATAATCATGCCTATCCCGTCGAGGCAAAGGGCAAAAACGTCTATCCCAATACCCATATGTTGAATAACTAGCTCCGGATTGCCTTGGACAATGGTTCCAATGATACCAATAATCAAGATACAAAAAATAATGCTAAACCATACCAGATACAACCATTTGATACTTGGTTTGCTTTCTTTCTTGATTTGCTCGTTCATTTTTCTATCTCCTTAATTTTTTATAATTAGGTAAGCGAATTTCTGTATATCGGCTTGAGTGTATCTGAAGTTGTCGAAGGCGATTTGGGTGAGGGCGAAGCCCAAACCAGATACACTCTGTTATACGCCGTGCCAATAATAATCATATGGTTACCTTCCCAACTCTTTAAGGATAATTCCAGAGTAGGATAACTTCTCTATTTTTTTAACAATCTTGATTATTGTTTTTGGCAATACCTCTTCAGCTGATTCGCCATCATCAACCCTTTGCTTAAGTCTATTGGCGATAAATCTATGTTTTAATGGCTTACCGATAGGACCAAGAGTCTCTCTAGCATCTTGAACAAGGGTCTCGTAGTCATCTATTTCATCTTTCAAGGTTCTCTCAAGGTTGTATTCCAATACAGTATACGTATCTGATACCTTGGTCTCAATATTCTCAACTGGATCGCCGAGCAATTCGAGAAGTTCTAATGTTTTCTTTCTGATATCTTCGGCTTCTTTGTTTTTATCTCCGTCAAACCACAGATAAGTGGGAATCTTAAAGCCATTAAACACTCGCAGCAGACGATCCATTTGCCCCTTACCGTCTGAATGAACAACAGAGATATTATTTCGATCTAGATCGTATCCAAGGGCGTCTGCATAAATGGGTAGTGCATACTGCTCTGAAGGTCCCTCCACTATTACAACTTTATCTGCGAAGAAACCTTCGTTAATCATTGAATTGAAGGCATGGGAATATAGTTCTCTCATCCCCTCTTCAGTAGCATCAACTCCTTTTCTTGCCTTAAGGTCTTCAATCATCGCTGACATTGAGAGTTGGGTAGGATAGCTTTCGTAGCTTCCTTGCTTTTTCTCGCGACGCATGATACAAATCTCATCAAAATGGCTAATATCGACGAATAAACTAGAGTGAGTACTGTAAATTATCTGATCTCTTCCGCTGGCTATTTCTCGAAAGACTGACATTAAAGTTCGTTGGGATTGAGGGTGTAAATAAAGCTCAGGTTCTTCAATCGCAAAAATTGTAGTTCTCTCTTCCGCGCTATTCTCAGCTTTTTGGACATGTGCTAGTTCTGCATAGGCACGCAAGATTGTGAAAATCATTGAACGTTGCAGACCGTGTCCTTTTGTTTCAATAGTAGTTCTTATCCCATCATCAGCATAAATCTTTGCTCCTCCAAAAACCTCTTTTAATTGGGGCATAGCCATTTCGATTTCAATGTCACAATCCATAAGTTCGGACATTAATTTGTTTAGGCGGGTTTCTATATCCTTAATCTCAGTAATCCGTCCTCCTTTTTCACTACGATTTAGTCGCTTTTCTATTTCCTTTAATTGTTTTGATATCAGATCCTTCTGTGTCTCAGGTATCTTTTCAATTACAGAACTAATAAGTTGCCCGAATGGATTTGTCTTTACTACTTTTGCCTCCTCCGAAATGTCCCTCACGGCAAGAATATGTATGAATTTCGGCAGGGTCCTTTTAAAACTCCGTCGTAACCTTTGGGATTTTCACGCCTTTCCTTTTTCCAAGGTATTTCATCACGATGTTCGCCTAAAAATTTCTTAGCAACTTCTTTCCATTTCCTAACCCCAGGCTTTGTAGTACCAAACTCTACTCCGAAATCTAATCCATTTATTTTCAAATCATCTTTTTTGGACCACCAATCAGTTATTTTTTCGCCATTTATTATATCTTCTCGGAGCCATTCAGGTTCTGGAACTTTTGTAATAGCTAAATTATTAATGGTATAAGAATCTGCGTCTGTGCAAACAACTTCTCTCCCCACAACTAACTTATTTTCATCCATCCAGGGTTCAAATTGTTCTCTCTCCCAATCACTTAGTTGCTCAAAAGTTATCAGTATCTTAATAGGTGCCTCGGTTTTGTGATTATAAAAACATTCATTATTAACCAGACGAGTTGAGGCTTTAAAAAACAGCTCAAGTGCTTCGATGACATTTGATTTACCACTGTTGTTTCGACCAACTAATGATAGAATATCTCTTGGAGAAATAGTTATATTATGTAAAGAGCGGTAGTTTTTTATCTCAATCTTTCGTATTTTCATCTCTAAACCTCCGTTTTATATCTTTTCTTGCGGATATTTAAGTTTCTGGCATGGCGTATATCAACTTATATCCGAACTCATTTCGCATATCCCTACAATTTGTCGATATATCCGAACAAGGTTCGGATATACATCCTTTGGTCGAACGCATTCATCTTCGATCATTTTCTTCTCCTTTTATCTGTAAACTATCTAATGGACTTTTAATCTTACCTATATTCTTGTTACTCACATGTGTGTATATTTCTGTCGTCTTCGAACTTTTGTGCCCTAACAACTCTTGAATATACCGTAAATCAGTCCCGCCCTCCAGTAGATGTGTAGCGAAACTAT
>JAGHCO010000119.1 GCA_021160405.1 Candidatus Aerophobota bacterium | reverse complement strand
GTGCAGAAACAAGTCTGAAAGATAGACCTGATTAATAAGGGATTAAAACGCTTGGGCGAGTATTTTGTTTCTCTTCTTTAATTCCTTGGCCGTCTGAAAGATAGACCTGATTAATAAGGGATTAAAACATCCATTTCTTAAATGTCCTCGTGTGAGAATTCAAGTCTGAAAGATAGACCTGATTAATAAGGGATTAAAACATCCACACTCAGGACATTTTCTCCTTAAAATCCCATTATTTCTAAGTCTGAAAGATAGACCTGATTAATAAGGGATTAAAACTACTCATAGTAAGTATCAGAGGAGGCATCGTAATACTGATGTCTGAAAGATAGACCTGATTAATAAGGGATTAAAACGGTATTGTGGTTGCCATTCTCTTGCCGTTAACTACCGGTCTGAAAGATAGACCTGATTAATAAGGGATTAAAACACCTTACTTCGGCCATTTTTTCTTCTTTTATTTTTTGTCTGAAAGGTAGACCTGATTAATAAGGGATTAAAACTACTTCTGCCATTTTTTTCTCCTTTTTTTAAAGGTTCGTCTGAAAGATAGACCTGATTAATAAGGGATTAAAAAACAGAAGGATGAAGGCCAAAGATATTTTGATTCTTCTAATTCATTCAAAGCTGTCTACATAAGAGGACTTCTTTTGAATTTACAGAAATATTTGACACAATGTCATAATTGAGTTATTTTGGTAAGAAGAATCTTGGTTTTGAAAAAATTTGAAGTGTCCGTAGTCTGGAGCCTGAAAGTATAAATCGAACCAAAAAGTACTGAGGCCGACTTTCCTTAACTTGCTGTACAGATGGATGGCTATATCTGAAATCTCAACCCGACAAGTCAACGGTTGAAGCATCCTCCCCTCACCTTACTCTAATCGATCCCATGTCAAGTTTGTTCTTAACCCCAGACCTGACCAAGAAGGGATTAGTGAGTAGTAAAAAATGGAAAATTTTAGAGTAGCAAAGTTTGAATTTAAAATTGTTGCTCAAGATAAGTTATACCTTCCCGAATATAAGGGTTCTACATTTAGGGGAGGATTTGGAAACACACTTAGAAAAGTAGTGTGTATTACTAAAAATAAGGAATGCTGCACATGCCTGCTTAAAGAAAAATGTATCTATTCTTATATCTTTGAAACACCCCCGCCCAAAAATACAAAAATACTCACAAAATATCCCTATGCACCACACCCGTTTGTTATTGAGCCTCCCTTAGAGACAAAAAAAGAATATCAGCCAGGTGATGAGATTACTTTTAATTTGGTTTTAATAGGTAGGGTAATTGACTATCTTCCTTACTTTATCTTTACCTTTGATAAACTTGGTAAAATTGGGGTTGGCAAAAATAAAGTCAAATATCGACTAAAAGAGGTTGAAAGTAACTCATATTTTTCAGGAGATAAACATTTGATATTTAGAGGTGAGGATAAAACTCTTTATAATAGCTATCATATTGTTACTAAGAAAGACATCATCAAACAGTGTGAAAAATACTATAGCAAAAGAGGTATTGCCTTAAAGTTTATTACCCCCACACGCATTAAATATCAAGAACATCTGATAAAAGGCTTAGAATTTCATATATTAATTAGAAACCTTTTAAGAAGAATAGCTGTTCTATCTTATTTTCATTGTGATGAGGAAGTTAAATTAGATTTTGCCGGTCTAATTGAGAGAGCAAGGCGAGTAAAGGTTAAAAAGTCTAACCTTAAATGGTATGACTGGGATAGATACTCCACCAGGCAGAATACAAGAATGAAAATGGGTGGATTCATTGGAGATGTAAGCTTCAAAGGGGATTTAAAAGAATTTCTTCCTTTTGTGTTCCTTGGCCAGATCATCCATGTTGGTAAGGGGACCTCCTTTGGACTGGGCAGTTATAAAATAGTTCAATAATAAAACCCTTAAATACAGGAGAAAAATGGATAAGGATCGACTTATATTAGGAGCTCTTCTACACGATATCGGTAAATTTTGGCAGTCCTATCCAGAAGATCTACCCGGATATCCCAAGGAAGAACTTTTACCGAAATTTTCAAGATCAAACATAGACAAGAAAATTCCTACCCATGCCCGATGGAGTGCACAGTTCATTCATAAATATAAACATCTTTTTTCTGGAGCCGATGATTTAATCGATCTAGTCCTATACCATAGTAGTCCCAGAAATAAGGACGAACTTGTTATAAGCGTTGCTGATAAACTCTCCTCAATTGAGAGAAGATTTGAAGAACAGCAAAAGTATCAGAAAAGATGGGAGGTTCCTTTCCCATCTATCTTTTCAGAAGTTGAACTATTGGAACCTTCTATCGAGAGAAGAAATTACTATTTAAAACCGCTATCTTTAAATAAGGATACTTTGTTTCCAAAATCTAATTTAGAAAGACTGAGCAAAGAAGATTATCCCAAACTTAAAGAAAAAGCTAAAGGTGATTTGGAAAAAATTAAAAGAAAAGATGATCTTTTTACCCTTTATCATTTTCTACAAAAATATACATGTTTTGTAACCTCATCAGCCCCCTGGGAAAAAGCCCCTTTTTCTCCTGATATTTCACTATTTGATCATTTGAAGACGACAGCGGCAATTGCTGGTTGTCTTTATCACAGTTTATACAATGAGGATGACTTAGCTACCTTAAATAACGGCTTACGAAAAAAATGGCGTGAACTTATTGGTAAAGAAACAGAATTTAGTACACAGGAAAAAGAAATTCTAAATAAACCTATCTTTTGTTTACTTGGGGGTGATATCTCAGCTATTCAAAGATTTCTCTATAGTATTTCAGAACCTCGAGCTGCTCCAGGAATTGCAAAAAGATTAAGAGGTAGATCCTTTTATATCTCAGTAATGAATGAAGTACTTGCAAGATATATCTTAAAAGTGGTAGACTTACCGATAACAAATCTTTTGTATTGCGAGGGTGGAAAATTTCATATTTTACTTCCAAATTCCAAGGATGTAACAGCCAAAGTAGACAAAGCTGTGGAGGAAATAGAAAAGTGGCTATTAAGTCAGTTTCATGGTGAGCTGGATTTAATTATTGAAAAATTGAACTTTTCTTCAAAAGAGATGTTTGACTATGGAGATCTTGTAGGTAGGCTTGAGGACAAAATTAAACAGGCAAAAAGAAAGAAATTTTTAAGGCAGGCCCAAAAAGATCTAAAGAATTTTATTTTTCTAAAAGACGAATTTGAAGACAAAATAGAAAAGAAACTAAAGGACCAAAAAGAAAGAATTGATCTTTGCAAATCGTGTAATCAAAATGTAGTTATGGCAAATACAAAAGATGAAGAAAAAATTTGCACCCTTTGTAGAGAGCATGCGGAAATTGGCAAAAATCTACCTATGGCTAACATCTTAGTCTTTGATTTTGAAAGTAAGGATAAGACTCTTCCTCAAGGTTATACTCGTTTGTTAACAAATCCCATTAAAATTGGCGACTTTGGATCTGTAGATTTGGTTCAGGTTGATAAAACTAAAACTCTTCAAATCAAGCCGGAAAATCTAGAGAAAGAGTTCTATATAATTAACTCACCCGACAATTTTATTCAAAATGATGAGGTTTTGAATCTGCCAAGTGGATTTAAGTTCCTTGCACAAACCATTCCTTATGCCACCTCTTACTTTAAGCTAGAAATAAATGGTGAAGAGAAAGTTTACAGGGAAGGCGATATCTTAGATTTCGAGACAATTGCAAAGGCAAGCATCGGGGATAAAAACTTGGGTATTTTAAAAATGGATGTAGATAGATTAGGCTTAATTTTTGATGTTGGGTTAGAAAGGGAGAAAAGTGATGAAAGTGATAAATCTATCTCTAGAATTGCAACACTAAGTAGAATGTTAAATACTTTCTTTGCTGGATACATCAATAAGATATGCGAGGAACAATTTAAAATTTGGTTAAATGATCCTTTTAATGATTGTGAATACAAAAATAAAATCAGCAATATTTTTTACATTATATATTCAGGTGGCGATGATCTTCTCCTTTTAGGTCCATGGAGTGAGGTTATTAGACTTGCAGGAAAAATAAATGCTGAGTTTCGTGAATATACCTGTCAGAATCCAAATATTACTATATCTGCTGGTATCTTTTTATGTAAGCCTAAGTTTCCCGTTAATCGCTTTGCACCACTTACAGGGAGTGTTCTTGAAGAGTCAAAGTCTAAAGGCAGGAATAGGATTTGCACTTTTGGGGAGACAGTTCTTTGGGAAACTCGTGATTTTGAGCTTTCTTTTTATGATCTTTACAATTTTGGAGAAAAATTATTTGAAATTGTGCAAACACAGGGTGCGATTGCAAAAGGGTTTATTTATCACCTGCTCATCTTAAGAAAAAAATACTTTGATGCAGAAAAAAGGACGATTAACCTAAAGTACATCCCTGATTTAATCTGGACAATTGCCCGAAATATTGGCAAAGAAATAAGGATAAGAGACGAAAGGGGGGATGAAAAGTCTCTAAGAGATTATTTAAAGGAAAAATTGATCTCAACAAAACCTAAAATAATGGAAAAGATAAAGATTCCAGCCTCTTATGCTTTATTAAAATCAAGAAAGGAGTGAAAGTATGCTTGTTAAACCAAAAACTATTAAAGATGTAATAGAACATATTAAGAACTTAAAATGTTTATCAGAGCTCGATGTGGAATACTATGCTGTTGAGGGTGGAGCAGCGGATGTCATTGCACAAGAGCTAAAAAATAAAATGAAGGTGAATCAG
>JAGHCO010000114.1 GCA_021160405.1 Candidatus Aerophobota bacterium | reverse complement strand
GGGAAGCTGATAAGCACCTCTTTTCAAGAGTATCCTCTATATACGCCTCGTCTTAATTGGGTTGAGCAAAACCCAGAAGACTGGTGGAAAGCTACAGTAAAAACAATAAAAGAGGCAATGGGGAAAGCTAAAGTTAAAGGGGAAGAAATCTCAGGAATTGGCCTTTCTGGTCAAATGCACGGCTCAGTTTTCCTGGGAAAAGACCATCGTGTTTTGCGTCCCTGTATTCTGTGGAGCGATCAGAGAACGGCTAAACAGTGCCAGTTTATCACTGAGAAAATCGGCAGGGATCGCTTAATTAATTTAACCTGTAATCCAGCTCTTCCCGGCTTTACTGCTGGAAAAGTAATATGGGTAAGGGAAAATGAACCTAAGGTTTATGAGCAAACTAAAAAGGTTCTCCTGCCAAAGGATTACATCCGATTCCGCTTAACAGGAAGCTTTGCTACCGAGGTCTCTGACGCATCAGGAACCCTATTTTTAGATGTTAAAAAAAGAAAATGGTCCGATGAGGTTTTAACTGAGCTGGGAATAGATAAAGACCTAATGCCTAAGTGTTATGAGTCCTCTGTGGTTAGCAGCAAAATTAGCGAAGGAGTTTCTAAACTAACAGGATTAAAAGCTGGAACCCCAGTAGTAGGGGGAGGAGGAGATCAAGCTGCTCAAGCTGTTGGAAGTGGAATTGTAAAGAAAGGATTGCTTTCTTCTACCATTGGAACATCAGGAGTAGTCTTTGCCTTCAGCGAGAAGGTGAGGATGGATTCTAAAGGTAGAGTTCACACTTTCTGCCATGCTGTGCCTGGAAAGTGGCATATTATGGGAGTTATGCTTTCCGCTGGTGGTTCTCTAAAATGGTTTCGCGATAACCTGGGCAGGAAAGAAAAAGAGGAAGCTAAGAAAAAAGGGATTGACCCTTACCAGATTTTAACTAAGGAAGCTTCTAAGGTAAAATCAGGAGCTGAAGGATTAATCTTTTTACCCTATCTGTGTGGAGAGAGAACCCCTTACCCCAACCCCAATGCCCGGGGAGTTTTCTTTGGACTTAGTTTACGCCATCAAAAACCCCATTTGATTAGAGCCATAATGGAGGGAGTTGCTTTTGGATTAAGAGATTCTTTAGAAATTATTAAGGGGATGGGAGCCCCTATTGAGGTAGCCCGAGCCTCAGGTGGAGGAGCAAGATCAAAACTTTGGCGTCAGATTCAAGCAAATGTTTATAACCTTGAGCTGGAAACAGTTAATGTAACTGAAGGAGCTGCTTTTGGAGCAGCTCTTTTAGCTGGGGTTGGAACGGGAGTTTATTCCACAGTAGAGGAAGCTTGCCAGAGAACAATCCATATTACCAGTAAAGTTCAACCGGAAAGAGAAAAAGCTTCCCTGTATGAAAAGTACTATAAGATATACCGATCTCTTTATCCTGCATTAGTAGATAAATTTAATGAGATAACCAAATTAGCAAAAGAGGTAAAATTATGAAGATAGCATGTGCCAAAGAAGATATCCTGGAGGCATTAAGACCGGTTCAGAATGCTTTAACAAGCACTACTCTTCCTATTCTCTCTCATATCTTAATGGTAGCTAAAAAAGAGTTAGTTGAGCTAACAGCTACCAATCTTGAAACCACTATTCGCTCTAATTTTTCGGGTAAGGTAGAAGAAGAAGGAGAGATCTGTATGCCGGGTGAGAAGATATTCTCTATTGTCCGGGAGCTCCCACCAGTTGAGATTTATTTAGAGACCGAGGAAAACAGGCTAACTATAAAGTGTAAAGAGGCCACATTCAACCTTCTTGGTCTTAGCAGTAGCGAATTCCCCGAGTCCCCTTCCATAGGAAAAGAAAGTTTCTCACTCCCCCAGGTTACTCTTAGAGAGATGTTTCAAAAAACTGTCTTTGCTGCCTCCACAGACGAAACCAGACGAAACTTAAACGGTATTTATTTAGAAGGGGGAGGAAAGGAGCTTAAGCTAATAGCTACAGATGGCCGAAGATTAGCCTTCATTAAAATCCCCTACTCCATTGAATCCTCACTAAGAGCTCTAATTCCTCTGCAAGCTGTGCAGCAACTTTTGCGAATACTGGGAAGAGAGGGAGAAGTTAAAATTGGATTAGGAGAGAATCAAATTTTCTTTCGGACTCCTCAGACTCTTTTAATTTCTCAGTTAATTGATGCAAAGTTTCCTGACTACGAAAGAGTTTTTCCTCAGGAATATAATATAGAGATTCTGGTAGAAAGAGAAAAATTGTTAGGGGCGGTAAGGAGAGTTTCTCTCTTAAGTGAAGAGAAATCCCATCTTCTGAAATTTAACTTAAGGGGAGAAAAGCTTCACATTAGCTCTGTTTCTCCTGAGGTAGGCAGTGCCTATGAAGAAATTCCAGTTAAAGTGGAAAGGGGAGGAGAAATAGAAATTGGTTTCAACTCCGCTTATCTTATCGATCTTCTCAAAGTTATAGGGACAAATTTAGTTCGAGTGCGGCTGATTGATTTAGAAAGCCCGGGGGTGTTATATCCAGAAGCAGGGGAAGATTATGCATATGTAGTAATGCCCATAAAGATAAGAGAAGAGGAACCGGCGTAAAAATTAAGTTTAATTCCACATCTTCTCACCTCCATTTAAAGTTTTCCCATCTTTATTCAAATATTATCCCTTTCAAAATCAAAAGAGAAAACAATGAAGAGAGATAACTTTCCCTCTTGTGTAGATGAGATACTGGAAAGAGTTTTTACTCGATTGGGGATAAATAAAAAGTTAAGGGAACTTAAAGCTTTAAGGGATTGGAAAGAAGTGGTTGGTGAAAAGATTGAGAAACATACCTATCCTTTGCGAGTAAGAAAAGGAAATTTATTTATAGTGGTTGACAGTTCTGGGTGGCTGGCTCAGATTACCTATTTTAAAGAAAAGATAATCTCAGAACTTAACCAAAGACAAGGAAAAGAGGTGATTAAAGATATATACTTAAGGGTAGGTAAAGTAAAACATAGAAATACCTGTGGGCCGGCAAAAGACTGGAGAATAAGGAGAATAAAATTGGAGGAGCAGGAACTGGAGGAAATAAAAAACAAGTTAAATAAAATAGAAGATAAGCCTCTCCGCAAAATTTTAAACAGAGTTTTAGTTAAGGATAAAAAGCTAAAGAAGATACGCTCAAAGATTAGATAAGTTTGACAAATTGGGTTTTTATACTAAAATGAACAAGTGGAGGAAAGGAGAGGTTGGATTATCAAAAGCTCCGAGAAAAGATGGTGAAAAAACAGCTTATCCCCCGGGGAATTAAGGATGAGAGGGTCCTGACAGCTTTTCTCCAAGTGCCTCGAGAGAGGTTTGTTCCTGAAGAGGTTCGAGAGGATGCTTATGGAGATTTTCCTCTTTCTATAGGGGAAGGTCAGACCATTTCTCAACCTTACATAGTTGCCTTAATGACACAATGTTTAAAATTAAAAGGTGAAGAGAAAGTCTTAGAAATAGGCACAGGATCAGGTTACCAAACAGCTATCTTAGCGTTGTTGAGTAAGAAAGTCTATAGTGTAGAGAGAATAAAAACTTTCGCTCAAAAAGCACAGAAAATTTTAAGGGAACTAAAGTATAGTAATATCAAAATTATTGTTGGTAACGGAACTTTGGGATGGGAGGAATTTTCTCCTTATGATAGAATAATAGTAACGGCAGGGGCTAAAGACATTCCTGTCCCTCTAATTCATCAACTGAAAGAAAATGGGATAATGGTTATTCCAGTGGGAGATGCTTACTCTCAGGAGCTAAAAGTAATTGAGAAGAAAAAAGAAGAAATAACTACTCAAACAGTGGAAAGATGTATCTTTGTCCCTTTAATAGGAAAACATGGATGGGGAGAAGAGATTGACTAATTGGTACCTCTCTAAGGAATTCTTAACTTTCCTTATAAGTATGCTTCCTATAGCTGAGCTACGTGGAGGACTTCCTTTCGCTCTGTCTCAAGGAATTTCACCAAGTAAAGCTTACCTGATAAGTGTAGCAGGAAATATACTCCCGGTAATCCCTCTTTTGCTTGGTCTTAGGGTTTTATCGAGAGTAGCTAAGAGATATAAAATAGGTCTAAGGATATTCAATTGGCTGACAGACAAGATGGAGAGGAAGAAAAGAATAGTAAAAAGATACAGTATAGTTGGGGTTATACTGTTAGTAGCTATACCCTTGCCACTGACTGGAGCATGGACAGGAAGTATAGTTAGCTCTCTGTTATTTATTCCTATTAGGTATGCTTTTCCAGCTATTCTTACTGGAGTATGTATAGCAGGAGTCATTGTTCTTCTGGCAAGCCTGGGGATATTGGGAGCTTTAAAAATATTTACCGGGATGTAGCGCAGCCTGGTAAGCGCGCCTGCTTCGGGAGTAGGAGGTCGTGGGTTCAAATCCCACCATCCCGACTAGATAAAGTTAGGATTAAAGGGGTAAGGATAAAACAATATTAAAAGGACAGTGGGATTTGAAGCTGAGCCGATGAGCATCCTGTGGATGAGGAGTGTAACAGGTAAGCATTGCTAAAGATCTTTGGGCATCCCACGGAAAACGACCTCACAAAACTCTTATACTAATTCTTACGTTAATGTGTAGCTCAGTCTCCAGTTTTTCGGCTGTGCAAACTTTATGAGAAAAAACCATATTTTACTCTTCGCCGAAAAAAAAGGTTTGCCATAGGGGATATTCAAAGCTCTGTGAGTCTCATATTTTTAGAGAAACTTAACTATTACTGAGTGACATTATGGATAAGAGAATTTTAGCAATTTTTATTTTGGTAATTTGCTTAACTGCGGTTCTTGCTTATGCTGAAACCATCTCCTATTCTCGATATCATATTGTAAAAAGAGGAGAGAGTCTTTACCAGATCAGCAAACGTTATGGAGTTTCCTGGAGAGAAATCAAAGAGAGAAACAATCTTTCTGGAAGTAAAATTTACCCAGGGCAAAAACTTATAATTCCTGTAAAAATTCAGGGAGTATATCATACAGTTAAGAGATACGAGACTCTCTGGCGCATCTCTAAGGCTTACGGGGTCTCACAAAAAGAGATCTGTCGTTTTAACAATATCTCTGATCCAACGCAGATCAAGGCAGGTCAAAGACTCTTCATTCCCGGAGCTAAAGAAGTTAGAAAGATAGAAATACCAGAGGAGTTAATCATAAAACAAAAGATAAAAGATTCTTCTGAAGAAACAGAGGGCATCTCCAGGGAAACTATAGCCACCTCAGAACAAGAAGAAACCATAAGCATATCAGAAGAACCACCTGTTGCAGGGGAGGAAACTACACCTGCTTCAGAACAAATGGTAACTTTGCCCGAGAGTACAAACACTCTACAAAACTTTAAAGAAGAGAAGAAAACTTTTGTAGGGAAGATAACCCCCTCCCTTATCTGGCCTTTAAAAGGAAAGATAATTAAATACTTTGGAGGAGGAAATTTAGGAATTGATATTACTGCACCTGAAGGAACTACTATTGTCGCCCCTGCCGATGGTAAAGTCATTTTCAGTGGTTGGAGTAAATGGTTAGGGAAAACTCTGATTATCAAACATAGTTGGCTCGGGATCTGGACCTGTTATACGCACAACTCACTTAACTTAGTAGAAATTGGTGATGTAGTAAATAGAGGAGATCCCATTGCCGAGATAGGTAGCACGGGAGGGGTAGAGCGCACAGTCCTTCACTTTGAAGTGCGAAAAAGCGATGGAAAACCAGTAAATCCTCTGGATTATCTTCCCGTAGAAGGGAGAGTTCATTTTGGTGGAAAGAGAAGTTGAGATATCCAATGAAATTGGACTGCATGTAAGACCTGCTTCTATGCTGGTAGAAGCTGCCTCTAAGTTTGAATCGAAGATTTGGATAGAAAAAGATGGGCAGGAAGCTAATGGGAAAAGTATAATGTCTCTTTTGCTATTATCGGCAGAAAAGGGAAGTAAAATTAAAATTAAGGCTGAGGGTCCTGATGCACAGGAGGCAGTAACAACACTGGCAGGAATAGTTGAGAAAAAATTTGGAGAAAAGTAGGATAATATGTTAGATGTAAAATGGATTAGAAAAAACTTAACTACAATGAGGGAAAGCCTAAAAAAAAGAGAAATAGAAGCTGATCTGGATACTCTTCTTAACTTAGACGATGAGAGAAGAGAATGTGTCAAAAAGGGCGATGAGTTAAAACATCTAAAGAATTTATACTCAAAGAAGATAAGCCAACTGAAGAATAGTTCAAAAGACCCTCAAGATATAATTAAAGAAACGCAAAAACTCGTCCTCCACATAAAGGAATGGGAAAAAAAGAGAAGAAACTATGAACAAAGAATCACTGATTTTCTCCTTAATCTCCCCAATCGACTTCATCCAAGTGTTCCTGGAGGAGATGATAATATAGAGGAGAAAAGATGTGGCAAGTTGCCCAAGTTTAATTTTTCTCCTCGAGATCATCAACAGATTGGGGAAGACTTAAATATTCTTGATTTTAAAAGAGCTGCTAAAATCACTGGGAGTGGCTTTGTAGTTTACAAAGGTCTGGGAGCTCGCTTAGAGAGAGCTCTCATTAACTTTATGCTGGATTTACATATCTCTCAAGGTTATAAGGAAATTCTTCCTCCCTTTATGACTAACTCAGCAGCTACTACAGGAACAGGACAGCTTCCAAAATTTAGAGAAGAGCTTTACAAATGCGAAAGGGATGATTATTACCTTGTTCCCACGGCTGAGGTTCCTGTAACTAATTTACATAGGGAAGAGATACTTAAGGAAGATGACCTTCCTCTTTCCTATGTTGCTTACACTCCTTGCTTCCGCAGAGAAGCAGGAGCTTATGGTAAAAAGATTAAGGGAATAATTAGGCAACATCAGTTTAACAAGGTAGAGCTGGTAAAATTTACCACTCCTCAAACCTCTTATGAGGAATTGGAGAAACTTCTTTTAGATGCCGAGGAAGTGCTAAAGAAATTGGAGCTTCCCTATCGGGTAGTAAGATTATGTGGAAAGGAACTTGGTTTCTCTGCTGCTTTTGGATATGACATTGAGGTTTGGATTCCAAGTCAAAAGAGATTTCTGGAAATATCTACCTGTTCTAACTTTGAGGATTATCAATCCCGTAGAGCTTCTATAAGATATAGGGATAAAGAGAAGGGATTGATCCATTACGTTCACACCTTAAATGGTTCTGGCTTAGCTATAGGACGAACTGTAGTAGCTATTTTAGAGAATTTCCAGGATGAGAATGAGAGAGTGCGTATCCCCGATGTCCTGCATCCTTATATGAATGGAGTAAAGCTGATAGAAAGAGGAGGGGTGTCCGAATTGGCAAGGAGCCGGTCTTGAAAATCGGTGAAAGGCGATGAGCCTGTCTGGGTTCGAGTCCCAGCCCCTCCGCCATAGCAATTTTTCTTCAAAAAATCACTGGAGAGGTGACTGAGTGGCCGAAAGTGCACGATTGGAAATCGTGTGGAGGGCTAAAAGCTTTCCCGAGGGTTCGAATCCCTCCCTCTCCGCCAATATTCAATTTCTGTGTTTTTGAAATCAAATTGAGCATTTTTGATTGGATTGGAGTACAATCAAAATTGATATTTTGATTGTATTAGAAGACAGTTAAACTTGACACTTTTATTGGATTGGAGTACAATCAAAGTATATGGCAAGCAGAGAAAAAATAGAAAAATTTTATCGTCTTTGGACTTCGGAATTAGATAGATTCCTTTCTGGCTATATTTACGATGAAGAAGACAGACCTAATCCTACGAGGTATATTTTCCCCTATTATTTAACTTTTTTAGAGAAATTTGCTGGTGGAAGATTAGAAGAAATAGAGAAAATAAATCTTCTTTCAGGCATCAGGGGCATTGGCAAAACTACACTTTTGGCTCAACTTTATCACGCACCAAGGTTTATTCCCTCTCATAGAAAATCAAATTATAGCAATATTCTCACTCAAAATTACGAGAAAATTTATCTGGATATAAGTCGACTTTCTGATGAAGGAATTGGTTTAAATGAGTTTTTTAATTACTATCAAGAAATGCAGGGTGTTAGATTTGTTGATTTGAATAAAAAATTGCTCATTCTTTTAGATGAGGTTCATTATGACGAAAAATGGGGATTGTTTTTAAAGAATATCTTCGATGCAACAAAAGGTCACAAAAACATTTTGATTATTGCTACTGGCTCGTCTGCTCTCCGAATAAAATTAAATCCTGATTTATCAAGAAGGTCACTTTCAGAAGAATTATATCCTTTGAAGTTCAACGAATATGCAGTTCTTAAAAGCAATGTTTATCCTGAACGAGAATTATCTGATGCTCTTATCAAAGCAATTTTGGATAGTAAAGACGCAAAAGAATTATTTGAATTTTGTAAAAATAGACAGATAGAGATTTCAAAATACTTTGCTAATTTTCCCCTTAATGCGGAAGAGGAGTATTTGTATTTTGGCGGTTTCCCATTTGTTTTGGGATTAAAGAATAAAAGATCAATTGTTTTTGAATTGGTTTTAGGAGTGATTGATAAGTTTATAACAAAGGACCTTTTGGAAATGCGCAACTTAAAATCGGGGACAATTTCAAAAATTAAAGACCTGCTATATCTAATTGCAAGTTCAGATAGCACAGATATTGATAAATTATGTAGAACCTTAAAACTCAGTTACGACACAGTTAGGGAAGTTTTAGACGCATTAGTTCAAGGTGGAATTCTGATAGAAATAAAAAGTTATGGGCAGAAATTTGTCAAAGTTAGAAAACCAATTAAATTTTTATTTATTTCTCCATCTTTGAGAGTTAGCATCTTGAACGGTATTCTACCACCGGAAGTTAAAGGAAAAATTTTAGAAGATTACCTGGCTTTAATTTTTAGCGAAGATTTTCAAAAAAAGGGGAAGCAATACGGCGGGTTAGAGGTAATGCATGATTCTTCAGCAGGTGGGGCTGATTTCGTTTTACGCCTTGGTAGAGACAAAAAAATTATTATTGAGGTTGGATTTAGAAAACAAGAAAGTGGAATAAAGCAGATAGAAAATACCGGAAAGAAAATCAGTGATTATGATTATGGCATTCTAATTAGCGGTCGAGGAGATTTAGAACTGATAAATGATAAAATTGTTAAGATGCCATTGAATTTTTGGTTAGCTATATGAAAATTTTAAATATTATCATAAGGAAGCTGGTATTGAAACTTGTTTTAGCTCGTCGGCTTCTGAAAAAATTTTAGAAAATTTTTCTGTCTTGCTCGGCAGAAGCAAAGCGGGCGCCGTGTGGAAACGCTGGGTGGAGATTTTGTTCAAAAGGCATCGCCAGACAAAGTTAGGATTAAAGGAAGTAAAGTAATATTTAAAAAATGAACTTAGACAACTACAAGATAGGCGTCTTATGCGGTGGAGAATCAAGAGAAAGAGAGATTTCCTTAAAGAGTGGACAGGCAATTTACGAAACTTTAAAAGAGGAGGGACTAAATGTAGTAAAAATAGACGTGCACCGAGATATAATGAAAGTAATTGAAAGAGAAGCTATTGACATAGCCTTTTTAGCTTTGCATGGAGGATGGGGTGAAGGTGGAACAATTCAAGCTATATGCAGGTTGATGGGTATACCTTTCACCAGTTCAGATGTTCTGGGAAGCGCCTTAGCTATTGATAAGCTCGCAACAAAAAAGGTGCTTAAAAGCGAGGGAATTCTCACGCCACCTTGCCTGATATTTTCTAAAAAAGACATTAAGAAAAAGGGATATTTAGAAAACTTTGCTCAACAGGTAAAAGTTAAATTAGGTTTTCCTGTAATTTTAAAACCAGTCAGGGAAGGATCAACCATAGGTGAGAAAGAAATTAGAAAAAAAGATAATTTAAAATCAGAACTTGAGAGTTCTACTAATTATGGAAATATTTTACTGGTAGAAAAATATATAAACTCAACCGAGGTTACAGTGGGCATTCTCGGTTTGGGGGATGATCTTGAAGCATTGCCAATTATAGAAATAGCTCCTAAGGCTGAAATTTACGATTTTAAATGTAAATACACTCCTGGAGAAGCAGAGTATATTATCCCCGCCAGAATTCCTAAGGATACATACAGAAAAGTCCAAACAATAGCTCTTAGAACCTCTAAAGCTTTAAACTTAGAAATTATCTCCCGAATTGATATTTTGGTAGAAAATAAAAACATCTATGTTATGGAAGCTAACTCTATTCCGGGAATGACACGGATGAGTCTTGTTCCAAGAGCAGCCCGTAGCGCAGGATACAAATTTTCAGACCTGCTTATAAAAATGCTGGAGCTATCTTTAAAAAGAGAACAAAGCACAGACAATGAATAATACTACTCACCTGCAAATTAACCTTGATGCAGTTGCCTACAACGTTAGGAGTATTAGAAAATTAATTGGTGAAAAAATTGAGCTTATGGCTGTGGTTAAATCAAATGCTTATGGACATGATGCTGTTAAGGTCTCTCGGATAGCTTTAAAAAATGGTAGCACAAGGTTAGCTGTAAACACTATGGAAGAAGGTGTAGCTTTAAGAAAAGCAGGGATAAAAGCTCCTATTTTAGTATTGGAAGTATTCAACGAGAACCCTGTCGAACCTCTTATCCTTTACAATTTAACTGGAGGGGTAAGTGATGCTCAAGTTATAGAAAAAATATCCCGTTGTACTCTTCGGTATAATAAAATTTGTAAGGTCCATATAAACATTGATACAGGTATGGCAAGATCAGGAGTTTCACCTTCAGAGGCACTAAATCTTATTAAAAGAGCAAAAAAGATAAGTAATGTTGAAATTGAAGGTATCTTCACTCACCTCTCATCAGCAGATAATGAAGATAATTCTTATCAACAGTTTAACAAGTTCACCAATATTTTAGATAAACTAAAGAAAGAAAAAATCTGCATTTCTTTAAGACACATAGCTAATAGTGAAGCAATTTTAAGTTTACCTCCTATGTGGCTGGATATGGTAAGACCAGGGATAACTATTTATGGGCTATTCCCTTCCAATCGGACAAAGAAAGTAGTGAAATTAAAACCAGCATCTGAGCTTAAAACAAAGATTGTTTTTATAAGAAAACTGCCTCCAAAAAGTAACGTAAGCTATGGAGAAACTTACACCACATCTAAAGATACTCTGGTAGCTACTCTTCCTATAGGTTACGCTGATGGATATCCCAGAGCTCTTTCCAATAAAGGAGAGGTTTTAATTAGAGGAAAACGTGCTCCCATAATAGGAAGAATTTGTATGAACCACTGTATGGTTGATATAACTCACATTCCGCAAGCAAAAATAGGAGATGAAGTTGTCCTATGGGGAAAGCAGGGGGATGAAATCATTTCAGTAGAGGAAGTTGCTAAAAAAATAGGAACTATTGTTTATGAAGTTGTAACTATGGTTGATAGAACAAGAGTACCTAAGATTTTTATAAAAGATGGAAAAATTTACAAAGGGTAAACTCTATTAGGGAATAATTCTGGCAGAGAAGAAAAACAAGAGAACTGTAGTGATAACAAAAATTACAGCTAAAACTATAATAACCTTCCCTAAGAAACTAACCTCACCCGAGGGACCAAAAAAAGTGTTTACTCCGCCTCCAAAGACAGCACCAGTGCTTGCTCCTCTTCCTGTCTGCATCAGAATAGCTATTATTAATAAAACACAGATTATGGTGTGAAAAATTAGTAAAGCACCCATTAGCTTTCTCCATATCTTACTATCTGAGCAAAGGATTTTGCTTTTAAGCTTGCTCCTCCCACTAAAGCTCCATCTATATCTTCTTTGCTCATCAAATCCTTTATATTTTCAGGTTTTACACTTCCTCCATACTGAATACGAATAACCTGGGCAACTTTTTCCCCAAAAAGCTCTCTTAAAATCTCTCTAATGAAATAATGCATATCCTGAGCCTGCTCTGGTGTGGCTGTTTCACCTGTGCCAATAGCCCAAACTGGCTCATAAGCAATAACTATCCTTTCTATATCTTGAGCACTTATCCCACGAAGACAACCCCTTAACTGATTTTCCACTACTTGTTTAGCTTTTCCATCTTTTCTCTCTCCTAATTTCTCTCCTACACAAACAAGGGGAAATAGTCCACTTCTCAAAGCAGATTTAAGTTTTTTATTTATCTCCTCATCACTCTCGTTAAAATAGCCTCTTCTCTCTGAGTGTCCCAATATTACATACCTGCATCCAACATCTAAAAGCATAAGAGGAGATACTTCCCCAGTATAGGCTCCTTTTTCTTCCCAGAACATATTTTGAGCTCCAAGACCAATTTCAGTTCCCCTAAGAACCTTACCTACACTTTCCAAAGCAGTAAAGGGAGGGAAAACTACTACTTCCACTGATTTTATCTGGCCAATTTCTAATTTTAAATCTTGTGCCTCTCTTACAGCTTCATCTACTGTTTTGTTCATCTTCCAGTTACCACCAATAATAGGTTTACGCAAAGCTAATCTCCTTGTTTTTTATCATTTAAAACACTTACACCAGGCAACTCTTTTCCCTCTAAAAACTCTAAAGAAGCTCCTCCCCCGGTAGAGACGTGACTCATCTTATCTAAGAGGTTTTCCTTTTTAAGAGCAGCAATGGAATCTCCTCCTCCCACCACTACATCAGCTTTAGACTCAGCTAATTTTTTAGCAATAGCTTGGGTACCCTTGGAAAACTCCTCTACTTCAAACATACCAAGTGGTCCATTCCAAAAAACAGTGGAGGCTCCATCAATTATATGGGAAAAAGAATCAACAGTTTCTGGGCCTATATCTAAAGCCATCCAATCAGAGGGAATTTCTCTTTGCCCAACTACACGAGTCTTAACTCCTGATTTAGCCTCAGGAGCAACAACATGATCTAAGGGTAAGAGGATCTGACAGTCTTTTTTATCCGCTTTTTCCATGATCTGCCCAGCTTCTTCTATTTTATCCTCCTCTACTAAAGATTTACCTGTGGGTATTCCCTTAGCTCGCAAAAAAGTGTAAGCCATACCTCCCCCAATTAAAATATTTTGACATTTAGATAAGAGATTCTCCAAAACTCCTATCTTGTCTGAAACCTTAGCTCCTCCTAAAATGGCTACAAAAGGAGTGCGAGGGTGGGTAAGAATTCCTCCCAAAACCTCCAGTTCCTTAGACATAAGAAGCCCTGCTGCTGATGGGAGATAATTAGCTACCCCTACAGTTGAGGCATGAGAGCGGTGAGCTGTCCCAAAAGCATCATTAACAAAGACATCCCCTAAGCTGGCAAGCTCTCTTGCAAATCCTGGATCATTTTTTCTCTCTTCCGGGTAAAAACGAGTATTTTCTAAAAGGATAACATCTCCCACTTTCATACTTTTTACTGCAGCAGACACCTTTTCTCCCACACATTCATCCAACTTTAAAACCTTTTTCCCCAAAAGCTCCTCTAATCGCCTTGCTACCCTATCCATTCTTAACTGAGGAACTACTTTTCCCTTAGGTCTTCCCAAATGAGACATTAAAATAAGAGAGGCTCCCTGGTCCAAAATATAATCAATAGTAGGAAGGGCAGCTTTAATCCTGGTATCATCGGTAATTTCTCCCGTTTCTTTGTTTAAAGAAACATTAAAGTCTACCCTCATTAAAACCTTTTTCCCCTTCAAATCCAAGTCTTTAACAGATAACTTTCTCAATTAGTCTCTCCTTTTTACTCATCACTTCCTTAACCTTTGATCAATATACTCAATTAAATCTACCAATCGAGTGCTATATCCCCACTCGTTATCATACCAGCTAAGAATTTTAACCATATTCCCACCCATTACTCTTGTAGAAGGAGCATCCACAATTGCTGAGAAATTACTCCCTACAATATCTCTGGAAACTAATGGCTCCTCAGTATATCCCAGTATTCCTTTCATCTCATTTTCAGAAGCTCTCTTTAAAGCGCTATTTACCTCTTCCACAGTGGTATTTCTTTTAACAATAATAGTAATATCAGAAATGGAACCTAGAGAAGTAGGACCACACTTAGCCATCAAAAAAGATTTCACCCCACGTTGTCAG
>JAGHCO010000108.1 GCA_021160405.1 Candidatus Aerophobota bacterium | reverse complement strand
TTGTGGTGAGAAGAAATGTTTAAGCGTCATATGAGACAACGCCAATGTGTTGAAAGCCCGCCGTGTTTGGCCGCTCTGGCACCTCCCCAAAATACAAGTTAATGTATAAATGTGTTGATAAACACTAATAAATAAAATGAACAAGACAAACGAAATCAATGAACTACTTTTAGAGCTACTTTTGGTTCTCTTCTATTTTTGCTTGAGCAGCAGCTAAACGAGCAATAGGAACTCTATAAGGAGAACAACTTACATAATCCAAACCAATTCTATAGCAGAACTTTACTGAAGAAGGTTCACCTCCATGTTCTCCACAAATTCCTACTTCCAGGCTCTGATTAGATTTTTTACCTTCCTTAAGTCCCATTTGCACCAGTTTTCCTACTCCCTCTTGATCCAGTACCTGGAAAGGGTCTTCCTCTAAAACCTTTTTTTCAATGTAGAAAGGAAGAAACTTGCCCTCGGCATCATCACGGCTAAAACCAAAAGTTGTTTGGGTGAGATCGTTAGTACCAAAGGAGAAGAAATCGGCCTCTTGAGCTATTTTATCTGCACAAAGAGCAGCTCTGGGAAGTTCTATCATTGTGCCTACTCTGTATTCAAAATGGATATTCTCTTTTTCCATTACCTCCTCAGCTACCTTAACTATTTGAGTTCTAAGGATAGACAGTTCCTTTTCGTTGACCACTAAAGGAACCATAACCTCGGGAAAGACCTTAGCTCCTTCTTTGGTTAGCTCCGCTGCTGCTTCAAAAATTGCCCTTACCTGCATGCTATAGACTTCGGGAAAAGTGATTCCTAACCTACAACCTCTGTGCCCCAACATAGGATTCATTTCTCGCAAATCTGCTACCCGTTGAAGGAGCTTTTCCTTAGCTTCAATTTCTTTTGAATCTGCCCCTTGTATCTTTAATTTAGTTATCTCTACTAAAAGATCCTCGTAATTAGGTAAAAACTCATGCAAGGGTGGATCAAGAAGACGTATAATAACTGGTAAACCTTCCATTTCCTTTAAGATCCCTTTAAAATCTTCTTTTTGCATAGGTTCTAATTTTTTAGCTGATTTTTCTCTATCCTCCGAACTCTCAGCCATAATCATCTCTTGGACAAAGGGGAGTCTATCTTCTCCAAAGAACATATGCTCAGTTCGGCAAAGTCCAATTCCCTCTGCTCCCATTTCACGTGCCACTCGAGCATCTCGAGGAGTATCTGCATTTGCCCTCACTCCCATAGTTCTTACCTCATCAGCCCATTCCAGGATTTCCCTAAACTCCCCACTCAATTCCGGGTCCAACATAGGGACTTTCCCCTTTATCACTTTACCTGAACTACCGTCCAGTGTTATGTAATCACCCTCTTGGAAAACCATTCCATTTACAGTAAATCTTTTCTCCTTTTCATCTACTTTGATAGCTTCACATCCTGCCACGCAACATTTCCCCATACCTCTTGCTACCACAGCAGCATGGGATGTCATCCCTCCCCGAGAGGTAAGGATTCCTTGAGCCACAGCTATTCCATGTATATCTTCTGGGGAGGTTTCTTTACGAACTAAAATTACCTTCTTTTTATTGTCAGCTAATTCCACAGCTCTATCAGCAGTAAATACTATTATTCCGGTAGCCGCTCCTGGAGAAGCAGGCAATCCTCGGGCTAAAACTTCAACTTTAGCTTTAGGGTCAATGCGTCGGTGAAGTAACTGCTCTAACTGGTCTGGTTCTACTCGCAACAAAGCTTCATCTTTAGATATTAACCCCTCCTTAACCATATCTCGAGCTATCTTTACCGCTGCTTGAGCTGTCCTTTTACCAGTTCGAGTTTGAAGAAGATAAAGTCTCTTCTTTTCTACTGTAAACTCAAAATCTTGAACATCTCGATAGTGTTTTTCCAGTGTCTGAGTTACCTCATATAACTCCTGATAAACTTGGGGCATTTCCTCTTTTAATTTAGCTAAAGGTTGGGGAGTTCTTATACCTGCTACTACATCCTCACCCTGAGCATTAATCAAATACTCTCCATAGAGAGTCTTCTCTCCTGTAGCTGGATTTCTAGTAAATCCTACTCCTGTACAGGAATCATTACCCATGTTTCCAAAAACCATAGTCTGGACATTAACTGCTGTTCCCCAGTGTTCAGGAATCTTATTAATTTTGCGGTAATTAATAGCTCTTTTATTATTCCAACTAGCAAATACGGCATTTATGGCCATTTCCAATTGCTTAAAAGGATTTTGAGGAAAATCTACTTTTTTCTCCTGTTTTATCAAATCTTCGAATTCTTCTACTAACTCTTTTAAGCTTTCATCGGGTAGTTCAACGTCCTGTTTTACTCCTTTAGATTCTTTCATCTTATCTATCAATTCCTCAAATTTTTCTCCCGGAACTCCCAAAACAACATTGCCAAACATTTGAACGAGCCTACGATAAGAATCATAGGCGAAACGAGAGTTATCAGTTTGTTTAACTAATCCCTTTACTGTTTTATCATTAAGTCCAAGATTAAGGACTGTGTCCATCATCCCGGGCATAGAAATTCTTGCTCCTGAACGAACAGAGACAAGTAAAGGATTATCCGGATCCCCAAACTTTTTTCCCGTAATAAGTTCTATCTTTTTTAAGTTCTTCTTTATTTCCTCATCTAATTCTGATGGATAATATCCCTTTTCTGTATAGTAGGTGCAAACCTCTGTGCTAATAGTAAAACCCGGCGGGACCCGTATACCAAGATTAGCCATCTCGGCTAAATTAGCACCTTTACCACCTAAGAGGTTTCTTAGTTTAGCTGAACCTTTAGCTTCATTTTTTGCAAAAAAATAAATATATCTCCCCATTTTTTTCCTCCAATTTTTTTACCAACCAATTTTTTTTATCTATTTATCATATACTTTTAGTTTTGTCAACCTCCCAAAATTTTATTTAATATATCCCACTAAAAAGGTTTTAAGTGTTTCAAAAGAACTTACAACTATTATATCAATTTTTGTTTAGCTGTCAACCGCTCATAAATAAAAAATACCGACCGCTCTCTTCTCATTTTGTCATTCTTTCAAAAAGAGTTAGGTCGGTTGCCTAAATTCCCTTGCTTTAAGATACCCGACTTATCCGAAAGCAAAATTTGTTTTGTTAGTTTATATATTAACTTATTTTTCAAAAATGTCAAGTGAAGGGCTTAAATT
>JAGHCO010000106.1 GCA_021160405.1 Candidatus Aerophobota bacterium | reverse complement strand
GTGGAGAATACCTTAGAAGCAGTAAACCCAACCATTGAAGGTACAATAGTCCATTTTTGAACTGTACCAATTATCTTGTCTGTCTCAGGAGATTTAAAGGTTGTATTAATACATAGTGCGGTGGCCTGTATACTAGATATTACAGCCGTAGAAATTGTACTTATTTGCTGAACCTTCAACTCTTTATCAATGCCTTTTAGAGCAATTAATCTCATTTTTTCTAACTCCGCTATGCTTCCTAACCTTACAGGCGTAACCACAGGAGTATAGCTTCCGACCTCATCTTTCAAATAAGCCTTGTAGGTGATTTCTTGACTTCGCCCTTTAGATAACATAACAGCTTTTCTTATCCTCTGTATTTGACTAACGGCGTCCTTCGTTAAATCAAGAGAAAGAGAACTCTGCTCGAGTTCATCTATCAACCTTCTGAATCTTTCTCTAATGTTATGCTCTATGGTATACGTCCCCTGGGCAAAATACAAGTTTCTTCTGGTCAGATCAGTAGACTTACAGGGGATTCTGAGCGGGCCTGCTTCGTATTGAGCGTATAGGTAACGTATAATAGTATCCTTGTAAGCCTCAGGCTTAAAATCTAGATACGTTGAGCTTTCGGTATAGGCCTTATCAAGCATTTTTTCTATATCAGAACGATAAGCGGGTCCATCAATGGCTATCTGTAGGTTCTCGCCAGCTTGTTTCAAAGAGCTGATTGTCATCATAGCGCTGACTACTTGCAGGGGACCCTCAGAGCTATCAAACACCTGCTTAACGCTCTCGGTAAGTTTTCTCGCATTGACCAAAACATTTATTGTGTTTATCGTTTTTTCTATGAGGACAAGAGGAGCTTGAAATATATCTTTCAAGCTTAAACTGTGGTCAATATTTTGAGCATCTGCGAAAGCTATAGCAGTTGTTTCTGTATCATATTCAATTTTCTCTATTATTGTCTGTTGCAAGTCCTTAAGAGCCTGCGCTAAAAGCTTATTACTCTCGTGAAATCCCGTTGCCCAAGAGGGTCCAATACCAATTAACTTGAACCCCAACAATATTACCATTAAAAACACCAATTTTTTCTTCAAGGAAACCTCCTGCGAGTGAAAAATCGTCAAAAATTAGCTATTCGAATGTTGCGAGAAGTTTGTGTTCGCTTGTATTTTGGCTTTCGGTTGAGAGTTTCTTTATTAAAATTTCATTTCCAATGAAACTCTGTGGGTATCGCCTAAATCCCCATAAGGGACATAGGCATAATCTAGGTTAATTTTGCTAATTCTCAACCCTACTCCAGCACTTATGCCAGAGCCGACATCCTGTCCTGTCCTATATCCTCCTCTTAAAACTAAAATATTCCCTATCAACCACTCTAAACCTGCACAGTAATAGATATCATCATCTATTGGTTTTACAGCATCAGCCTCTATACTTATGGATTTTAATCTTAAAGCTATTCCTCCTCTATAAGTAAGCGGTAAGGGATCCTCTCCTAACTTAGAGCCTATATTTTGGCAGGCTAATCCTACAGAGATGAGTTCAGTGGGCTTAAACAAAAACCCGGCATTACCTAAATAAGCAGTTTTCTTATCTTCAGCAATTGTATCTTGAAGCATGCCAGCACTTATTCCTAACATTAACTTAGAAGAAAAATTTCGTGCATATCCTAAAGAGGCTTGAATATCAGATGCACCAAAATCTCCAGTGGGATTGCCTTCTGTATCTCTTCCCTCTATTTTTCCCATATCCATATAATTGGCACCCAATCCAGCTATTCCTCCTAATAATGGGAAGGCAAGGCTTAGGTATCCTTGGTTTACTTCTTGAAACCACATATTGTACATTGCTGAAATCTCTGTCCTCTCAATTTGAGCAAGCCCTGCTGGATTCCAGTATAAAGCTGTTCCATCATCAGCTAAGGCAGTGAAGGCACCTCCCATGGCAGTTGCTCTTGCTCCAACGCCGATTTTTAAGAAATTAGATGCAGTAGTTCCTACATCTGAGGCATAAGAGCTAAAGCCTGGGATTAAAATTAAGCTACTTACTATAGCAGCTTCTATTAATGTCTTTCTCATTCGTTACCTCCCTACTTTATAATGGCTATCTTTCCTGTTTTTTTATCAGTAGCTTGAGGAACAAAATAAATGTAAATCCCTTGTGCTACCGTGTGTCCTGCATCATTTCTTAGATCCCAGGTAGCGGTAGCTGAGCCTCCCTCTGTTGTTATCTCTGTAGCATCATCTAAGGTTCTTACCAACTCCCCTGAGATGGTGTAGATATAAACTTTTGAGTTCAAGGGAAGATTTGCTATGGTGACCATTTGACCTTTGCTAAGATAACAAGGATTAGGATAAATAATTATGGGCAAAGATACTTTAAATGAGCATTTAGCAGTAGCTGGATTATCCTCATCTGGATAATTACCTGCCTCATCTTTAGCCCTAACCTTGAAAGTGTAATTCCCCGAGGGAAGGGTATAAGTTTTTGTCGTCTCTGATGTCCAATCGCACCAATTCTCATAATCAGTATAGCCTTCTAACTTATATTGATAGACTAAATTCTCGGCTAGCGTGACATCATCTGAACCTTGCCAAGAGAAAATAATATCGATTTTAGGTAAACTGCCTTTAACTACACTATCAGGATAATCTACTAAAGTTACAGTAGGAAGAAGAGTATCCATCACTTTAATTTGGTTATCTCTCCGAACTTCACACTCAAATGAAGGGAAGGAGACTGTTACACTTCCAGAGATAGAATAAATCCTACACTTAGCATCTTCAGGTACGGTTACCTGATAAACCACAGTCTTAATATCACCAGTGGAGATCCGCGACCAAGTCCATGTAACCTCCTGTGAATTGTAGGTTGCTCCATCATTATCTACAGGGATTATCTGCCAAGGTGACCAGTTCTCAGGAAAATCCTCTAACTTTTCGTTCAAACTAACATCATTTATATCTTCATTTGCCCATATCTGAATAGTTCCAGTAAAGGTATCTCCAGGACTAACTAAGTTAGGCTCTATAACACGGGTAGCAATAACAGGGGGACTATTAAAGAATCTACCCCAGATACGGGTTGTATGAGCTGGTATACCGTTGATAGTGTTTGTTGAACCAGCGTATATGACAAGCAATTGATTGTCTATTCCCCTTACTACAGTAGGAGTATGTCCTCCTCTATCCGTTGATACACAGGGTAAAGATGAAATGGTAAAGATATCTCCTCGCGTGCCAGAAACCTCTATATTTGCACCATGAATAACTTCATCTTCCCATACACAGAAGTAATTTATACCGTCAAAAGCAATGGAAGGATTTCTGCAGTACTTATACCCACCATATATAAG
>JAGHCO010000216.1 GCA_021160405.1 Candidatus Aerophobota bacterium | reverse complement strand
TATGTGTACAATATAATCAAAAAAATAAAATAAAAGGAGGTAAAAATGATTAGCGAAGACCGATTGACCATTCTCCTGCCTAAAGAGCTAAAGATTAAATTACAAGAAAAAGCAAAGGAAAAGGCAATCCCTGTATCTACGCTCATCCGTTTGATTATATCCGAATGGATAAACAAAAATGAAAAACAAAATAAAAAAGGAGGTTAAGGATGCTAAAGACTACGAACGATTTTAGGGGGGAAATAACTGAAATCGTTAAGAAAACTTTAGAAAACTGGGGATGGGATGCGGAATGTGATAGGTGTGGTGCTCGCTACGATGGACTGTATTTTCCTACAGCTATATTGGACGAAGCAATCCAGGAGATTGCAGAGGAAATAATAAGTTTAATAAGTTTAAAGGAGGAGGAAGAAGATGACTAATATGACTAATGGATTAGTAGAAAAGGAAATAACCTCTACCGTTAAGACGATAGAGGAGTTTAGTAAGGAATGGGCCGACTTTCAAGAGTTCGTAAGAAGCCAACTTCAGGAAGGAGTTGACTACGGACGAATCCCTGGGGTTAAAAAACCCTTCCTTATGCTTCCTGGAGCAGAAAAAATTTGCTCTCGGTATATGGTTAGGCCTGAATACTCAATCATCGGAAAAGTAGAAGATTGGGATAAAGGGCTTTTCAACTTCGAAGTGAAGTGTGTGCTCAGGCGAATATCTACTGGCCAGATAGTTGGTGAGGGAATCGGCTCCTGTAATTCATATGAGGAGAAATATCGTTATGTGTGGGTTCGCCAATCTGAAGTAGGAAACAGAAAAGTCTTAGGACAAAGGAAGAGTGGAAAATATACCGAATATAAAGTTGAAAGAGAGGATTTGGCCACTCTTCACAACACAATTCTTAAAATGGCAAAGAAAAGAGCGTTAGTAGATGCATCGCTAACGCTCGGAAATGCTTCGGGAATGTTCACCCAGGATGTAGAGGATTTGCCCAAAGAAGTGATACAAGCCGAAGTTGAAGAAGAGAATACAATAGAAGAAGTCCCCCCTCTATCTAAAGAGAAATCTCACCCCCAAGACTCCTCTCTGCAAGAACAAGTGCTTAATCTCTGGAAACAGCTGAGTCTGACAAGGTGGCACGGAGAACCAATTGAGGATGTGGTAAAGAAGGCGAACGAAAAGAAGCTGAAGGCGATGATAGATTGGGCGAAGAAAAAGCTTGCCGAGAGGGAGTTGAGAGAACATAAAGAGGCTCAGACGGAGAAACTGAGAAAAGATATTCTGGAGCTGGTTTTATCTGCTACTCCTACTAATGAGGAGCTGGAAAGGATAGGGATAGAGGATACAGGGATTTCTTTAGATGATGAACTGAAAAGGTATGATTATCCCAAGCTGAAGGAAATTCACGAAAAACTCAAGAAAATAGTCGCAAAGGAATAATTTTGGGCGAGGAAGACGAAGAATATGGAGGAAAATCATGAAATGGAAAAAATTTATAGTTACTGTGGATTTTGAGGTTGAGGAGGATTGCGATGTGTGTGCTGAAAGAGTAGTGCAGCTTGCGATAAGTGATATTGTAGAGTATAGCTTCTTCATTAGAGGATACAAAATCCAGAGTGTAAGAGAGAAGAAGGAAGACAAGAGGAGGTAAAAATGTCTATATCCTCATTAATAAAATCATTAAAGCAGGAGTTGGAAAAAGAAAGAAAAGAGCTGGATAAGCTATTGAGAGTGGCAGAAAATCAAGAAGCTACAAGAGATTTGATAATGAAGGCCATCAAAGCCTCTGTACCCGAAGACTTAAAGGAAGACATTTTAAGAAAGGGAGTAAAAATGACAGTAACAGATGAGTTTGGAGTGCTTTGGCCAGATACTCTCGATTTGATTAACAGGCATGACCCTGACAGAGGCGTTCGTGATTTATTAGTAGATGAAGAGGGCAACAGGAAATTCTTGCTCGAAAGCAATAAAAGGTATCGGTTAATCTTGATAGCCGTACCTGTAGGGGAGGTAGAAAATGAAGGTTAAAATAGAACTGAGTGAGAAAGACGCTTACTTCGTGGCCGAGATATTGCATCGGCCACATCTGGATATGACGGAGGAGCAATATGAGAGAGCCAAGAAGATAGGTAACATATTTGCAGAGAGATTAAGGGAATTGAGGAAAACAAGAAGTTACTGGACGAAGAAAAAACAAGAAGACAATGCTCTACTCGGCAAAATCGCCGAGTAGAGCTTTAAAAGGAGAGAGAAAATGATAAAAATAAATGACACCGTTGAGGTAGTAAAACAGAAGCGAAAAAGTAAAAAGTGGAAAAAGTATTATGGCTTTAATTTAGTTGGGAAAAAGGGAAAAGTAATCCAAATACTGGGCACGCAAAAAGAACCATATCAAGGAGTTAAAGTGCGATTTCCCTGTATCCGGATAAATAGCGGAGAAAGAAAGAAGCCGGTTTACGGATTCGAATGGAGTTTTTATTTAGACGAGGTTAAAAAAATAGATGATGAAATAGAATTCAAACAGCCTTCTAAAAGAGTTACTTTGAAGGGAAAAGCTTTAGAAAGCAGGAAAAGAGCAGTTCAAAGGTTGCGACAAAGAGGGGAAAGTATAAAAGATTTGGCTGCCCGGTATAATGTCTCAAAAAGAACGATTTGGAGGTGGCTAAGGGGCTAAAATGGAAAGTGTGACATCTACCCCTATAGATATACCCTGAGATGTCACACTGCTTTTTGAAATATGCATTAATTCAGCATTTCAGGAAGCGAAAATTGGGGGTCTAAACCCCTAAAAAGGAGGTAATCAATGCAACAATTCATAGCCAAAAAAGAAGGCTTTGAAGAACTTTGCCTTGCTAAAGGCAAAGAACTCATCAGGGTGATAAAGAATAAATATGAGACAGAACTTCAGGTAAAAGAGGCCTTTTTGCAGGAAAAAGCTCTAAGACATAAAGATGGATGTGAAATCTCGGTAAATCTATCTCCAAAGCTGGAAAAGAAAACAGAGAAGGGGAAGAGAAAGATAAAAGTCTTAGGACACTGGGTGGAGGTTGACGAGTGATAGCAACGCTGTATGTTATCGTAATCATCATTTATTTTTTGCTGGAAGGAAAATTTTGACAGTTTTTAAAAATTAAGTATAATAAAAATAACTTTCCCTAAGAGGGGAGCAATGGCTTTAAATTTGAAAAAAGTAATTTGGTTAGTAAGAAAAACGGCTACATATTGGTCTAAAGTATTTGACAAGCTTGCTCCCCTCTTCCAATATGTAGCCTTTTTCTATAGATGCCCCCGCTGGAGGTCTGTTACCTCTGGTAGGGGTAATTTTTTTGTGCTCTTGACAATTTGAAAAACTTCGTTTATAATGTATATAAATACATAAAGGAGGTAAAAATGAGAAGGCAATTCACTATAACGCTAAACGATGAAACCCATTCCCTCCTGAAAAAGATAAGTAAAAAAACGGACATCCCCATATCCCACCTGATAGAAAAAGCTGTGCTTGAAAAATACGAAGAGAAAGGAAAAAGGGGGAAGAAGAGCGTGGATAAAAATTTACACAGATAAGAGGAAATAAGATTGAGAAACGGATGGATTAAACTTCATAGGAAAATTAGAGATAATGAAATATGGAAAGAAAAGCCATTCGATAAGAGAAGCGCTTGGATTGATTTATTATTGAGAGCCAACCATAAAGATAACGAAATTTTAATAGGAAATACCCCTGTAAAGATAAAGGCAGGACAGGTGCTTACATCTCAAGTTCAATTAGCGAATGATTGGGGCTGGTCCCGATATAAAGTCCAATGTTTTTTGAAGCTTTTAGAGAAATTAAAGCAGATTACTATTGAAAATAAGGCACTTAAAAAAGCACAAAGATATACGCTTCTAACTATCATCAATTGGGAATTATACCAAACCACTAATGAGAAAAAAAGCACTAAAAAAAGCAGTAAAAAAGCAGTAAAAAAGCAGTCAAAAAGCACAAACAAGAATGTAAAGAATGATAAAGAATGTAAAGAAATAAATAATGATATATATGGTCTTTTTGATTACTGGAACTCTCTTGAAATTATAGTCCATAAAGATATCACAAAATTTAAACCACATCTACGTGCCGCTTTACAAGTGTATTCAGTAGAGGAAATTAAAGAGGCAATGAGAAATTATAGTGAGATTATCAAAGG
>JAGHCO010000012.1 GCA_021160405.1 Candidatus Aerophobota bacterium | reverse complement strand
TAAAACCTTCGGTAAATCTTTCAAAAAATTTCACCCTTTTTGGAGGAATAAATCTTAGTTGATGAAAGATAAAAAAAGAGGGAATTCCTTGTTTATAAACACCAAAACGACTATCAGATACAATTTTATCGTAATGGTGGGATTTAACTAATTTTCTAATCCTGCTATGTTCTTGAATAATTTCATCTATATAAATGGGCAGGTAACCCATAAATTTTGCCACAGAGAAATTCTTTTCCGAATAAGGTGAGGAATAATCAGCTATCTCTTTGTAAGAGCAACTATCTTTAAGCTCTTTCTTTAAAAACTGCAAAGATCTTCCCTTACCTATTACTGTTAGCTGATGCCCTTCCTTTATGATTCTTCGCATTAAGGGAAGATCTCTCACCGCATGACCTAATCCCCATGAACAAACAGCAAAAAGAACTTCCATTGAAATTTTTCCTTTATCGAAAATTATTTAGAGGATATCTTTTCCTTAACTTTTTTTACTACTTCTTCTTTTATTTTTTTTCCTTCGCTTAAAAGGAGAGAAAGAGACCTTCTTTTCTTCTCCACAAAGGAAGAATCTTTGATGCTGGAAAGGTTAATCTCTACATTTAAAGCAGCACTTTCCAGAGTAGCCCAGGCCAAGATTACTCCCACTCCCACATCACTTATTAAGTTAGGATTACTTTTAGACAGAAGCTCGTAGGCTATTTTTATAAGTCTAAAGGAAACTGAAGCTGTAGCTAAGGGAACCTCAGAAGCTTCCTTTAAAGAAGATTGAAGTGCACGAGTCCGAGCTTCCCTTTCTTCAAAGGTATCTTTGGGCATGCCCATAACCTTTGAAAAATTCTGATAGGCATCAATATCCTTCTGGATTAACTCAGAAAGTCTGTCTCTTTTTTCTTCCAGTTCTTTTAATATTTCCTTTATTCTTCCTTCCACCGATTTAAACTTTTTCTTACTTAGGGTATAGTTTGCCACCATACCCAGAACAGAGGCTCCCAATGCCCCGGTTAGGGCAGCTACACTTCCCCCTCCTGGGGTGGGAGTTCGAGAGAAAGTATCCAACAAAAAATCTCTTAATGGCTTATCCATGTACATGGAATGCTCCTCCTGTTTTATTAATCGGTTAATGTGTAGAAGTGTAGATGCGTTTTACTCACTCACCCTTTAGCCATTAACGCATTCACGCTTTCACCCATTACAATTGATTATTCGTTTTTCTGTAATTATGTAATCTACAGAGATATCGTGCGGCAAAGAAGGAACTTTGTTTACTATCTGAATCTCAAAAGAGAGAGAAACTGTCTTAGTGGTGGAGGAAAGAAGTTTTAAAAACCTATCGTAAAATCCTGCCCCAAACCCTAAACGGTGTCCCTTTTCATCAAAAGCCACTCCAGGAACAACCACCAGATCTATTTCCTTAATATCAACACGTTTGCATTTTATCTTAGGTTGTAGAATTCCCCAGGGACCATCCTCAAGTTCTTTATCGTAGTTACTTAATTTACAAGGAATAATCTCTCTTTTCTCCTTTTTAACCAGAGGAACAGCAACCTTTTTGCCCATCTTAAGGGTATCTCTTATTAAACGCTCAGTTTGCACTTCATCGGGTAAAGAAAGATAAAAAAGAATAAGGCTGGCCTTTTTTACTAAGGGAAAATTAAAGAAAAATTCCCTAATCTTCTCGCTTCTTTCTTTAACCTCTTCTGAAGACAGATTGCGCCGCATAGATAAAATATGATGGCGCAAAGTTTCCTTTTCCATTTTTAAGGAGTATAGCTAAAATTTTAAGCAATGTCAAATAACACTGAGTGCACCTCTCAAGAATTGTTGACAAAACCTTAAAATGATATAAAGTATAATATAATTTTAATTAAAAGGAGGGAGAAATGGATATTCGTGAAGAAACTCGAGATGCTGCTGAATTGCGTTTTGCAGCAATGGATACCTTAAGGGCAATATCGGAGTTTGTAAAGAATAACAAACCTTCCGTACTGCTTGAAGGTGTCACTCCTACCAAGGGAGGAGAAGTTATAGCTGATGAAGAAAAAAGAGCAATGTGGCGAGACTGGATTAATTTTACTAAAGATATATTTGAAAAACAAAAAGAGCTGCCCTATCTAATGATTGAGGACATTGCTAATATGTATAAAAAGAGGAAAGGTATAGTTGGCCAGCAAACAAGAGCACCTGAGAGCAAGTAAGGTTTTATTGGGACATGCCGACCCTCTTGTCCACGATTTAATGGATAGAAGTGTAAGACTACTGGGCTACGGGTATAGATACCTCAATCATAATATGGAATATGTTCATAATATAGGAAAACTATTAGGAAAAGAAGCAGAGCTTGAAGCTTTTCTTCATCTACTTGTTGATATGGAACTCGTTACTAAGTATGACTATAGGAAAAAAAGAAAATACTATAAAAGCCGAAGTGGCGGAATTGGCAGACGCGCATGATTCAGGGTCATGTGGAGGTAACTCCATGGGGGTTCAAATCCCCCCTTCGGCACCATCGCAGTTATTAGTCGATAGTCAGTAACCCTAAGGTTAGTTAGAGATTTCTTGAGGCATAGGAATAATTTATAAGTCTAACTTGTTGCCGAAGGGCATTCCCCGAAGGAGCATTAGCCCTCACCCTGACCCTCTCCCGCAGGGGGAGAGGGAAAAAGGAAGAAATTTTTTTGGATCCACCTTAACGAGGTCTCCGAGTGGAGGAGAAAGAAGAATTTATGTTTGAGGAGCGAAGCGGCGAGTTTAAATTCTTCCCGAAACGAGGAGACCGAGCAGAGATAATTTAAAGAGCATCCCAGCGACGGAGGGGAAGCCCTGAGGTTTTCTTGACTAAGGACTATCAGACTATTGACTTAGAACTAATTAACTGGAGGTGAGATGAGGTGGGAATTTTTAGTAAATTCTCTTCTTGGTTAAAGCAAACTTCTCAGGCAAGAAGAGAAGCTGATTTTATACCCTTTAAGGTAAAATGTGAAAAATGTGGTGAAGAGATAACTATAAAGGTTAACCGAAGAACAGATCTTCAAAATTTATACCTTGAGTCTGGGGAACAGGGAGCTGCCTTTAACTTAAAAAAGGAAATTCTTGGAAAAAAGTGCTCCAATTTAATACGAATAGATGTAGATTTTGACAGAAACTACCGCATTATCGCTAAGGAAATATCTGGAGGAAGTTTTCTCCCTGATAAGGAGTAAAAAATGAGTAGTGTTCGCTTAGAGGGGGTGGTTAAAAAATTTAGACCACAGGGGTTTTCCTTATTCAGCTTGCCCAGAGAAAAAGATTCTACAATGATTCATGCTCTCGATTACCTTTATTTAGAGATTAAAGATGGTGAAACTATGGGGGTAATTGGACCAACTGGCTGTGGGAAAACTACTCTATTAAAGGTTATTGCTGGGCTGGAGAGAGTTGATGAGGGAAATGTTTACTTTGATAATCGTAATGTAAATAAGCTTCGTCCCAGGGATAGAGAAATTGGAATGGTATTCCAAAACTATGCTCTTTATCCTCATATGGTGAGCCGAGAGAACTTAGCCTTCCCCTTTCGGTTGCGCAAGTGGCCCGAGGAGCGAATAAATGAAAAAATTGAATTTACAGCCGATACCTTAGGAGTAGGTTTCAGGGCTCTCTTAGGTAGAATGCCCAGAACTCTTTCAGCCGGGCAAAAACAAAGAGTGGCCTTAGGTAGATGCATTATTAGAAATCCCAAGGTCTTTCTTTTAGATGAACCTATGTCAAGCTTAGATGCAAAACTAAGGGCAAAAACCAGAACAGAGATAAAAAATCTCTTAAGGAAATTTGGCGTAACTACCGTTTATGTAACTCATGACCAGTCCGAAGCTGTTGCCCTATCTCATCGAATAGCCATAATGAGAAGAGGTAAAATTGAGCAGGTTGGCAGTTTTGACGAGGTTTACAATCATCCTGTTAATTTGTTTGTAGCTGAATTTTTAGGGGAACCTTCTATGAATTTATTAAATGTTGTTTTAAAGGAAGAAAAAGGGGAGCTTTTTTTGGTTGGTTTTGATAGTCTTCGAGTAAAACTTCCCTTAAAATGGAATCAAACTTTAAAAGAAAAAAAATTGGTAGGAGAAGAGCTAATTTTTGGGATTCGTCCCGAGCATATAGAGAGAAGAAAACGCACCACCCCTCCTTCTTTCTTTTCCTTTTGGGCTGAAGTAGAGGATAAAGAGGTAAGCATTTCCAAAGCTTACCTTTCTTTAAGGGTAGGAAGACACAAACTAATGGCTGTGACTGACCCTCATTTTTCTCCCAGAATAGGCGAGGAAATAGAGTTTTCTCTTCCTGTAGATGAGGGAAAGATATTTAACAGGGAAAACGGATTAGCCATTATTAGTTAAATATTTCCTAAGCATATTTAGGGCAGATTGGGAGGCTCTCCACTTTATCATTTCCCTTCCCCCTGAAAACATAAACTTTTCACATACCTCTTCTTTTTTGCTGCTAAGAGCAATATATACCAGCCCTACAGGTTTATCAGAAGTTCCGCCACCTGGTCCAGCGATACCGGTAATACCTATACCCAGATGAGCTTTTCCCACCTTCCTTGCTCCCTTAGCCATCTGTTTTGCTACCCCCTCGCTAACTGCTCCTTTTTCCCTAATAAGTTTCTCAGGAACTCCTAACAAACTGCATTTTACCTCATTGCTGTAACTTACCACTCCACCAAAATAGTAATCTGAGCTTCCCGGAACATTAGTGACTCTATGAGAGAGCAACCCGCCACTGCAAGATTCAGCCAAACTTAAAGTTAAACCTTTTCTTTTTAAAAGAGAGCCCACAACTGATTCCATTGTTTGTTCATCAACTCCATAAATATAATTACCAAGTTTCTCTCTAATCTTATTCTCTACCCTTTTAATTTCCTCATTTACTCTATTCGGGGTAAACTTTGCTGTAATACGGATGCAGGTACCTTCCCTTTTAGCTAAAAGAGCTACTGTAGGGTTAAACTGCTCATCTATTATAGAGTTGATTGTTCTTTCTACCTCGCTTTCCCCTATTCCCCATACTTTTAACACTCTTGATTTTATAACCTCTTTTTGAGGTATTTTAGCTGAAAAGTAAGGGACAACTTCCTCCTCTACCATTACTTTTAACTCTTGAGGAACGCCTGGAAGCAAAATTATAGTTTTTTCATTCTCTTCAAAAATGATTCCTGGAGCAGTTCCAACTCGATTGGGAATAACCCTGGCTGATGAAGGTATCATAGCCTGCTTAAAAACTGCTTCTTTAGATATTCGGCGATGATGATGAAAAATTTTATTTTGAATTTGCTCTGCTATCTTTTCATTTAGTAGTAATTTCTTTCCCAATAGCTCGCTTACAGCCTCTTTAGTAAGATCATCCTGAGTAGGTCCTAAACCTCCCGTAAGAATGAGGATATCTGATCTTTTCAAAGCTTCTTTTGCCGCTTCCTTTATTCTTTCTGCATTATCACCAACTACAGTCTTGCGGAAAAGATTTATCCCCAGTAAAGCTAACTGCCTGGCTAAATAAGCTGAGTTTGTATCTACTATCTGACCAAGAAGAATCTCTGTTCCTACAGAAATTATCTCTGCTTTTTTATCTTGATACATAAGAATTTTATCTCGTTTGTTTGGTTTTACGCATTTACCCTTTAACGTTGAACTTTGAACCTTCTACAACATTCTTCTTTCCTTTAAAACAGCTGCCGCTGCTCCTATAGCCCCTGCCTCATCCCCTAAGGTTCCCGGAACAATCTTTACTCTTTCAATTATTGCCTTTAAAGAAAATAACTTAACAAACCTTCGCACTGGATTAAACAAAAGGTCCCCTGCTTTTATCATTCCTCCTGAAAGAATAACCATCTCTGGATTTAAAACATTAGCCAGGCTCCCTATGCCAATTCCTAAATATCTTCCTGTTTCCTCAACTAACCATAGAGCTAAAGAGTCTCTTTCTCGGGCAGCTTGAAATACTAATTCACAGGTTAACCCTTCAGGATTATTCCTTACTAAATCCTTAAGAATGGTTTTATACCCTTGTTTCATAGCAGCTCTTGCTCTTCTTACTACTCCTGTAGCAGAAGCGTAAGCCTCCAGGCATCCCCTGGTTCCACATCCACAGATCATCCCCCCTTCTTTAATTACTATATGTCCCAGTTCTGCTGCCATATCCTTAGAGCCATGGTAAACCTGTCCTTCTATAATTATACCTCCTCCAATCCCTGTTCCTAAGGTTAATAAAATTAAATTGTTCACACTCTTCCCCGCTCCTAACCACCACTCTCCTAAAGCGGCAGCATTAGCATCGTTCTCCAGAAAAATAGACATTCCTAACTCATCTTTTAAAATCTTTACTAAAGGAACATTTTCCCATCCGGGCAGGTTAGGAGCATGATAAATTATTCCTTGTTTGCGGTTTAAAGGACCAGGACTTCCCACTCCTATCCCCAAAAGCTTCTCTGGAGATATCCCAAGATTTTCTCCTTCTTTTAAAAGGTCATTTACGCAACCAATAATTTGAGAGATAACCTTATCTTTACCCTCCTGAGCTAAAGTTTTTCTCCTCTTCTTTGCCAGTATATTTCCCCTTTCGTTAATTAAAATACCTACAATATTAGTTCCTCCTAAATCAATCCCAATAACAGGTTTTAAATCCACCACTTTACTCCTCATTAAGAAAAATTTTCAAAAACCTCTTCCATTATATCTACAGCTTCATCAATATCAGTATTTTCTACAACAAGAGGGGGAAGAAAACGAAGAACTTTTCCTGCGGTAAGGTTAATAAGAAGCCCTCCTTCCCGACATTCCTCCACTATCCTCTTCCCTCCCTCAATATTTAACTCCATCCCCAACATTAATCCTTTACCTCTTACCTCCTGGATAAAGGAAAATCTTTTCTTAAGATTTTGCAATTTATCTTGGAAATACCTTCCCTTTTCTTTAGCTTTTTCTACTAACTTCTCCTCTTCCAACACTTTTAAAAAGGCAATCCCTGCTGCACAAACCAAAGGATTACCTCCAAAGGTAGAGGCATGATTTCCTGGCTTGAAAGCTGAGGCTACCTCCTCTTTAGCAAGAGTTGCTCCAATAGGAAGTCCTCCTCCCAAAGGCTTAGCTAAGGTCATTATATCAGGCTCAATTTTATAGTGTTGATAGGCAAATATTTTTCCTGTTCTTCCTAAGCCACATTGAATCTCATCAAGAATAAGCAAGAT
>JAGHCO010000151.1 GCA_021160405.1 Candidatus Aerophobota bacterium | reverse complement strand
TCCCTCAGATATCTTTCTTCCTACCGAAACTTTTTGGTTTACTATAAAGGAATATTATTAATTTGAAATTTAATTAAGAAGAAAAAGATTTTAAGTAAAATTGATTAGGGAGGTAATTATTATGTTTTGCGAAGATAAATTGGACTTTGCTCGTTGGAACACTTTAAAGAAATCCATCTTTGAGGATCCAGAAATTTGCCTAGATAGGGCAAAATTAATTACCAAAAGCTACAAAGAGACAGAAAGCCTTCCCCAAATTATTAGAGTAGCTAAGGCCTTTGAGAAAGTTTTAAAAGAGATGAAGATTTATATCCAATCTAAAGAACTTCTTGTCGGTAATTTAGCTAGCAAACCTATGGCCGCTCCTATATATCCAGAATTTGGAGTTACTTTTATTGAAAGAGAATTAAATGAATTCGAGAAAAGACCTTTTGATAGGTTTATAGTGAGTGAAGAAGTAAAAAATGGATTAAAGGATATAATTCAATATTGGAAGGGGAAAGCTCGAGAAGATAAAGTAGTTGAGCTTGCTTCCTTGGTATTGCCAGAAGAAGTAAAAAAAGCTTGGGATCCCAAGGCTTTTGATTTAAATCAAATAGTTCACGCAGGTTCTAAAAAAGCTGATGGAGATGGCCATTTAGAACCTGGTCACGAAAAACCCCTCAAAATAGGTTTCAAGGGAATTATTAAAGAAGCAAAAGAAGCCTTATCTAAAATAGACTTTCGCGATAAGGATGCAGTTAATAAAAGTCTCTTTTTGAAAGCGGTAATTATTTGCTATGAGGCGGTTATCGATTTTATTAAGCGTTACGAAAAACTTGCTCAGCAACTTGCCCCAAAAGAGAAAAATCCAGATAGAAAGAAAGAATTAGAAGAAATTAGTAACGCCTGTAGTTGGATTGCAGAAAATCCACCTCGAACATTCTTTGAGGCTTTACAACTTACCTGGTTTACACATTTATTGCGTTGGGTAGAAAGTAATGGGCATTCAGTAACCATAGGCAGATTAGATCAGTATCTTTATCCTTATTACGAAAAGGATATCAAAGAAGGAAGAATAACCAGAGAGGAAGCACTTGAGTTAATAGGGTGTTTCTTTATCAAAGTAGGGGGAATTAAAAAACTAAGGCCTTGGTCTGAAACAGTGTACAAGGGAGGCCTTCCAACTTTTCAGGCAATCACCGTAGGAGGCCAGGATTCTAGTGGTAGGGATGTTACCAATGAACTAAGTTATTTAATTCTTGAAGCTACTGCTTGTTTAAAAATACCAGAACCAGTGGTGATCATTAGGGTGCATAGTGAAACACCTGATAATTTTCTGTTAAAAGGCATTGAGGCTCTTCTAAGACATGGAGGAGGATTGCCTTCCTTTTTTAGTGATGAAGCAATTATTCCTGCTCTCTTAAATGCAGGAATACCTCTTAATGAGGCCAGAAATTATGCCATGGTAGCTTGTTCTGAACCAGCGGTACCTGGTAAGCATGTAGAACATACAGGAGCATCTACTTATATCAATCTTCCCAAACTACTTGAATTAACTCTAAATGGAGGAAAAGATCCAAATACTAATATCTGTTTATGTCCAGATGATAAAGATTTAGCCACCTTTGAATCCTTTGATGAAGTAATCGAAGCTTACAAGAAACAGCTTAGATATCATGTAAAATTTATTCCTCTTTGTGCAGATGTTATTGCCCAAACTTTTGCAGATTTAAACCCGACACCTTACACTTCTGGTTTACTTGATTATAGAATAGAAATAGGCAAAGATATGACCGAAGGTGGGGGACCAAACTCGAATAATACACTAATTAATTTGTATGGCCCTCCTAATGTTGCTAACTCTCTTGCGGCTATTAAAAAACTTGTCTTTGAAGAAAAGAGGATATCTGGTAAAGAGTTAAAAGAAGCACTGTTGACTAATTTTGAAGGCCCAAGAGGTGAAGAGATTAGGAAGATGTTATTGAGGGCTCCAAAGTATGGGAATGATGATGATTATGTTGACTCGATAGCGGAAGATATATCTGTTCTTTTTGTTAATGAACTTAAAAAATGTGGTATTCCTTGGAGAGGAGGTGTATATGGAGCAAGTCTTCAAGGATTAACTGCAAATGTTCCGGAAGGTTTGGTTACTGGCGCGACTCCCGATGGGAGAAAAGCAGGAGAGGCCTTAGCAGATAACATCTCACCTCAAGCAGGTACAGATGTTAATGGGGTTACGGCTATGTTAAAATCGGTAGGTAAAATCGATCATTCTTTATATCTTAATGGTACCATCTTAAACGTAAAATTTCATCCTACTGCAGTAAAAGGAGAAGGAGCAAGTAAATTAGCTGCCTTGATTAGAACCTACCTTACTGATTTTAAAGGATGGCAGATACAGTTTAATATTGTTTCTGCTGAGAAACTAAAAGAAGCTCAAAGAAAACCTGCGGAATATAAAGATTTAATAGTTAAAGTCGCTGGTTATAGCGCACAATTTATTTCTTTAGATAAGAAATTACAAGATCAGATAATATTTAGGACTGAGAATGTAATTTAGG
>JAGHCO010000050.1 GCA_021160405.1 Candidatus Aerophobota bacterium | reverse complement strand
GTATAATCTATAATAAAAAGATGTTTAAGGAAGTGGGGCTTGATCCAGAATCGTTCCCAAGAAGATGGGATGAATTCATTAAAGTATGTGAGACTCTAAAGGAAGCCGGGATTGAACCTATCTCTTATGCTAACAAAGAAGGTTATTGTAATGAGTGGTGGTTTAACTACTTGCGTCCACAATCCTATGACTCAGAAGAAGAGATGATTAAGTTAAATTTCACTACCTATGCAGACAAGGGAACCTATGCTGCTTTAGCTCACTATAAAGAGTTATGGGATAAGGGGTATTTTATAAGAGGTGGAATGTCAATGCCCAATGACTTGTACTACGAACAACTACTGGGTGAAAAAACAGCTATGGAACTTTTATTCCTTGATGGCTACTATGAGGCAAAAAAGAAATTTGGGGAGGGGAATGTTGGTTTTGCTCCATTTCCTGTATTTGGTAAGGGAAAACTTGCCCATGTAATAGCTCTGGATACCAATTTCTTTACTATTACTTCTTGGTGTAAGTATCCAAAAGAAGCTGTAGAGGTTGTGGGATTTATGACTAATGAACAGAATAGCCACCTTGTATTTGAAATCATGGGTGAAATGTGTGCAAATAAGAAGACCGTTGAGGTTCCAAAAGATCCAGTAGTAAGAAGCATCTTTGAGAAGATATATAAGGGGGGCTCGACAATTTATGCCTATGAGTATTTGCCTTCACCTGTCTGGGAGGCGATGCTCAGGCACGTAACAACTTATTTACTCGGAGATGAAACCAAAGAAGATGTAGCAAAAGTTTTTGACAAAGAGGCAAAAAGATGGCGTGAGAAGTTAGGTATAAAAGAGTGATAGGTTGATCTTTTTAGCCATTCACTACTTTCCAGTGATTTTTGTTAGATTTGTTGATACTGGATTTTTTGGAAAGTAGTGAATGGCCAATGTTTTCTATTCGAAAAATAAGTTCATACAGTTATGATAGGAGAGGAGGGAAAGAACAGAATTTTTATAACTACCAAAAAGAGTGAAGACGATTATCAATTTTTATATTGTGAGAGAGTATTATGTTGGTATAAAATCGTGGATATATTGTGCCGGTATAGAAAGAACTTTATCATTAATGGTTTATATAATTGCCAGAGAATTAGATTTTCCCCTATCAGAAAAAAATGTTTATCTATGTTAAACGAGGAGGAATTAGTAATGGCAGAAAAACAGACTATGTCAGCACGGGAGAGGATAGAGAGAGCTATTAATTTTCAAGAGGTTTATCGAGTACCAATAGTTGACTGGATTCAACATTCAGGGGTTATTGCTCATTATGCTGGTGTTAAAGAGAGGAAAAATGAATGGACAAAAAAAGAGGCAGCAAAAGCGGCAAGAAATGCTTTGGATATGGTGCAGGATATTACACCTTCTTATAAACCAGGAATTTATGAGACGACATATTTTAACCAAAGTACTACACCTTCTTTTGGATTAGGAATTAGAGGAGTACAGGGTTTTAAAGTAAAGATGGATTTTTGGACATACTGGATTATTGAAAGACCTTTCCAGGATATAGAAGGTTTAGTTAAGTTTATTAAAAAAGATATACAGCAGATAAATAAGAAGCTTGAGACAACTAATTGGAAAGAGGAGGAGAGAAATTTCAAAAGGGGTTATCTTTTAAATCAGGAACTATTAGGAGATACTTTGCAGATGTACCTTGTAAATGTAGGTTTGGAGAATGCTTATAACTACGCGACCTTAGAGTTATTTACTTACTTATACGCTGATGAGCCAGATTTGATTTCTGAGTGGCTGGAAGTATTAAATAAACAAGGGGTGGCTTATATTGATCACTTTGTTACCAAAGAACTCTACCCATGGATTTTAATTTATTCAGATATAGCATCTAGTGATGGTTTGATGTTTTCTCCTAAATTTTTAAGGGAGGAACTTATCCCAAGGATCAAAAATTTAACCAAGGCTGCTCATAACAAAGGTGTCAAAGTAATATATCATTCTGAAGGATACATAATGGATATATTAGATGATTTAATCTGTGCTGGAGTGGATGGAATTAATCCTTTAGAGCCTCTTTCAAATATGAGTTTAGAGACTGTTAGAAAAAAATATCCAAAATTAATTTTATGGGGAGGAATTGATAATACTCAACTTTTACCTCATGGGACAACAGAGGAGGTGAAGGTTGCAGTAGAAAGAGCAATTGAATGTGCCTCTAAAGGTGGGGTATTACTGGGCTCAAGTGGTCAAATTCATCCTGCATGCAAATTGGAAAACTGCATAACGATGATAGAAACGATAAGAAAACATAAGATTGCCTAAGGAGTATTTTAAAAAGGATTCTTGAATGATGAAACCAAAAGTTGGTTTTTTTGTGCTGTGTCATCCCCTTGAAGAAGGAAGAGAAGAGGCTTCAGAGATTTTTGAAAAGACACTTTTTGAGCTAAAAAAACTCAATCTGGATGTTGTTGTCTCTGATGAAATAGTAATAGTGGAGAATGAGCTATCAGCCATAAGAGTAGCTGAAAAATTTAAAAAAGAAGATATAGACGTAATTTGTTTAATTGAGGGAACCTGGAGCTCGGATTATTTGGTTTTAGATATCTTAGAGAGAGTTAATGTACCCATTATTACC
>JAGHCO010000063.1 GCA_021160405.1 Candidatus Aerophobota bacterium | reverse complement strand
ATTTTATAATTTGAAAATAAGAAAATATTTTAATGAGAGGATGAATATATATGAGAGATGTAGCTATTATTGGAACAGGTATGACTAAATTTGGTGAACTTTGGGATAAATCTTTACATGAAATATTTGTAGAAGCTGCATTAAAAGCTATAGATGATAGTGGTGTTGAAAGAATTGATTCAATGTATATCGGAAATCTTTCGGGCGGTCTTTTTGTGGGACAAGAGCACTTAGCTTCTTTAATACCAGATTATTTGGGAGTTTGTCCAATCCCAGCAACTAGAGTTGAATCAGCGTGCTCCTCTGGTGCTTTAGCTCTAAAACAAGCTTTTCTTGAAGTAGCTTCTGGTTTTAGTGATATAGTCTTAGCTGGAGGAGTAGAGAAAATGACTGATGTTCCTACTGATGTCGCAACTTATGGTCTTGCAGCTGCTGCTGATAGAGAGTATGAAGCTTTTCAAGGAATTACTTTCCCTGGTCTTTATGCTTTAATTGCGAGAAGACATATGTATGAATATGGAACTACTCGTGAGCAATTAGCTATGGTTGCAGTAAAAAATCATAAAAATGGAGCAAAAAATCCTCATGCTCAATTTCCTTTTGAAATTACCATAGAGCAAGTTTTAAATTCTACTTTAGTTGCTGATCCCTTAAGATTATTAGATTGCTCACCAATTACTGATGGTGCAGCGGCAGTAATAGTATGTCCAGCAGAGATGGCGAAAGAGTATACAGATAAACCAATAAAAATAATTGGTGTTGGTCATGCTACAGATACCATTGCTTTGCATGGCCGAAATGATATAACTACTTTAAAGGCAACTGTTGAGGCAGGAAAGAGAGCATATACAATGGCTGGCATCAAACCAGAAGATATTGATTTGGCTGAAGTACATGATTGCTTTACTATTGCTGAGATATGTGCAATGGAAGATTTAGGCTTTGCGAAAAAAGGTGAAGGAGGTAAAGCGGTTGAAGAAGGTTTAACTGAAATTGATGGCAAAATTCCTATTAATCCAAGTGGAGGGTTAAAGTCTAAAGGACATCCGGTTGGGGCTACTGGAATTGCTCAAGTAGTTGAAGTAGTTACTCAACTTCGAGGAAAAGCAGGAGAAAGGCAAGTGAAAGATGCGAAAATTGGATTGACCCATAATTTGGGTGGTTCTGGCGGAAGTGTAATCGTACATATATTGGAGGTGATGTAGAAATGGTTACAGGAGTAACAGTACCTAAAACGTGGAGGGAATATCCTCAGAGATATCGTTTAGAAGCAAGTCAATGTACTAAATGCGGAAAAATATTTTTTCCTCCAAGACTAATCTGTTCAGAATGTAAGTCTCGGGAATTTAAAACAGTTAAGTTACCAGAAGAGGGCAAGATTTTTACTTTTACAATTATTAGAACCCCCTCTTCAGAATTTAAAGAATATTCCCCTTTTGCTATTGCTATTATAGAATTGGATAATGGAGTAAAATTGACCACTCAGGTAGTAGATTGCAATTTTGAGGATTTGGAAATTGGGAAAAGAGTAAAACTCGTATTTAGAAAAATTCAAGAAGATGGTGCTACTGGGGTTATCGCCTATGGATATAAATGTGTTTTGAAAGAATAAGGCACTTACTTAAATTTTTATTAAAGATAATTAACCTGTATAAAATAAATGATGCTCAAAAGAGTATAAAAAGAACCTTAAGCCCTTACACTCAAGATGGTTCGGGGGGCTGTTTTGGATTCAGGATGGAATCAGGGGGCTGCTTTATAATATATTCATGATTGATTGTATTGACGAAATAAAAGTTGCGCATCATATCAAAGCAAAGTCTATAGAATGGGGAGAATAGGAGAATTAAGGTGGAAAGAAAGTGAATGCAGCCCCACAGAAAATAAAATTAAAGTTTATCTTTCTTGGAAGGAGGTTGAGATGAGATTAACAAAATATGAACAGGAGATGTTAGAAGGTGATCAAGGTGAGGCCAAAAAGTTTGCAATGGAAGTCTTAGTTAGGTTAGGTGAGATTTATGGCGCTGATAGAATGATAGAAATAGTGTCCGCTCAGATTATGGCTCACTATGGTTCTTTGCATGATGCTGGGATTGAGCTTGTAGAGAAATTTGTGAAATTAGGAGGAAAGTTTTGTATACCTGTTACCGAAGACCCTGCATCAGTTTCATTTAGGCATTGGAAGCAACTCGGGATTAGTGAAGAGTATTACAATAAGCAACAGAGGTTAGCAAATGCAATAATAAAGTTAGGAGCGCAACCTGTGTGGACATGTACACCATATTTTGTGGGTAATTTACCAAGGTTCGGTCAGAATGTAGCATGGGCAGAATCCTCTGCTGTGTCATTTGCTAATTCTGTATTAGGGGCAAGGACTAATAGGAATCCAGCAGGTTTAAACTATTGTGCAGCTTTAACGGGCAGAATGCCAAATATTGGTCTTTATAAAGAGGAAAATAGAGTTGGGGAAGTTTTAATTGAAATAGAAGTGGGTGAACTTTCAAATCTCGATTATAATACCTTAGGGTTTATAATTGGTAAAAGAGTAGGAAATGCAATACCAGTCCTTAGAGGTATTCCTTCTAACGTGACGATAGATAATCTTAAATATCTTGGTGCTGTAGCAGCTTCTAGTGGTTGTGTAGCTTTATATCACGTTTTAGGCATAACACCTGAAGCTGTT
>JAGHCO010000184.1 GCA_021160405.1 Candidatus Aerophobota bacterium | reverse complement strand
ATTTATGGGCATATACTCTATAAAGCGAACCGGTAAGGAATTTTTTTGAGAAAATTCCACAAAATTGTTAACCTCTTCATCGTTTATCCCTTTAAGAACCACTACATTAATCTTTATAGGCTCTAACCCTACCTTCATGGCAGCTCTTATCCCTCTTAAGACTTTTGGCAGCTCATCATATCCTGTAACCTGAACAAATTTTTTTCTATTTAAACTATTTAAGCTTACATTTACTCGGGATAGTCCCCCCCTTTTTAAATCACCAGCAAAATTTTCTAACCTTGTTCCATTAGTAGTTAAAGTAATCTACTCTATTTCCTTTATCTTGGAAATCATACTGACCAATTTAACTATATCTTTTCTTATCAGCGGCTCTCCCCCCGTTATCCTTATTTTCTTTATCCCCCATCTTCCTGCTAACCGAATAAATTTTGTTATCTCCTCAAAACTTAAAATCTCAGCTCTATCTAAAATCTTTACTCTCTCATAAGGACGGCAGTAAATACAGTTAAAGTTACATCTATCCGTTACCGATACCCGCAAATAGTTAACCTTTTTCAACTTAAAATCTCCACTAAAACCTGTTTCCCACTTTCAACTTTTCTTACATCTTTTGGCAGTGCAATAATTCCGTTAGCCCAAACCATTGATTTTAAAACTCCTGATTTTTGGGAAGGAGCAGGATAAGCTAAATATTTTCCCTCCTGTTCAATTAATTTAACCCTGATAAAATTTTCCCTATTAGAGGTGTTTTTAATTTCCTCTTTTAAAGTTGCCCTTATCTTAAATCTCTTGTAATCCTTTCGGCCAAGCATCTCAAAAATAGCTGGTTTTACCAGATTCTCAAAATTTATCATTGAAGAAACTGGATAGCCCGGAAGTCCAAAAACAAGAGTGTGATTTCTTACCCCAAAGAAGGTAGGTTTTCCTGGCTTAACAGCTACTTTCCAGAAAAGCATTCTTACCCCTGCTTTTCTTAAAACCTCTTTTACTAAATCATACTTACCCATAGATACACCACCAGATAAAAGAAGAATATCAAAGGAAAGAGCTTCTTTAACTTTAAGTAAAAGCTCTTTTTCATCATCTGGGACAATTCCAATTCTCTCAGGTTGACCACCGCAGCTTACAACTTGGGAAAAAAGGGCAAAACTGTTACTGTCATAAATTTTCCCTTCCTTTAAAGCATCCCCAGGCTCTGTTAGTTCGCTCCCTGTAGAGATAATGGCTACCTTTGGTTTTTTCACTACACAAACTTCTTCTTTACTTAGGGAAGCAAGCATACCTACCTCTGCTGGTCTAATAAAAGTTCCGCGAGGAAGAACTTTCTCACCTTTTTTTACATCCTCTCCAGAAAAACTCACATTCCTGCCTTGCTTCACTGAACGAAATATTTTTACCTCATCTTTTTCTGATTCTGTATCCTCAAACATTACTACTGCATCAGCTCCTTCAGGCAAGATGGCACCAGTCATAATTCTAACTGCTTTACCTGAACTAACACTTGATTTTGCCTTAAATCCGGCTGAGGCTTCATCTACTATCTTTAAAACAACAGGATGAGTTAAACAGGCAGAGGTTGTATCTTGAGCAATTACTGCATAACCATCCATAGCTGCTCTGTTAAATTGAGGAATATCAAATTCAGAATAGATATCCTCAGCTAATACTCTGTTCAAAGAGGAAAGCAGTTTTACCTTTTCGGAAGGTAGAACTTTCACTTCCCTTTTTACAATTTCCAAAGCTTTTTCAAGGCTAATCATTTTTATCTCCCTTTATTGGGGTCAGGTCTTAACATTTGACATTTCATAAAGTTAATCAAGATTGTATTAGGTATAATGCTCTCTTTAATGCAGAAAAAATGTCAAATGTTAAGACCTGACCCCATACTGTGCACTGCTGAAGCTTTAAAGGTAAAATAAACACTATCTCCTTTTTTTATATTCATTTCCTCAAATGAGGCTTTAGTGATCAGGGCTGTTATTCTCTCACCTATATCAGCAGTTAAATAAATTACTGCTCCTCTGTTTATAATTTTGATGATCTTGCATAAGTAGCAATTGCGTGCACTTGAATGTAGAGGTTTTTTTGAAACAATAATATCCTCAGGCCTAATTATAAAATATATCTTTTCCTTATTTTTAATTTGAGCATCTGCAACTTCAACTTTAATCTTCCCTGTATCAATCCATATATGAGTATCCTCATTAATTAAACGGCCGCAGAATATGTTCCTTGCTCCTACAAAATTAGCCACAAAGGAAGAGCGCGGTCTTTGAAAAATCTCTACAACTTCTCCTACCTGTTCTATTTTTCCCTGATTTATCACTGCACATCGAGTAGCTAAGGATAAAACATCGGTAAAATCATGGGTAACCATTAAAAAGGTAACATTCATTTCCTGATGGAGTTTTTTTAATTCTCTTCCTACATCTTCCTTAAAATTGGGATCCAGAGCACTCAAGGGTTCATCAAGAAGTAAAACAGAAGGGTTAACTATCAGGGCCCTTGCCAGAGCCACCCGCTGTTTCTCACCTCCACTTAAATTTACCGGTAAGCGTTTGATAAGTGGACGAAGCCTTAAGCGATCAAGAAGCTGGTTTAACCTCTCCTTGGCTTTATCGATTTTATAAAAGTGCAATCCATATTTAACGTTTTCTAAGACTGTAAGGTGAGGAAACAAAGCATAGTCTTGATAGACAATGCCAATGCTTCTTCTCTCAGGAGGCAGGTTAGTAACATCAACTCCTTTAATGTAAATTTTTCCTCTTTTAGTGGGGATTAAACCAGCGATAGTCTCTAAAAGTAATGTTTTTCCTGCTCCTGTTGGACCAAGAAGAACAAAAAATTCTCCTCTCTCAATGGACAGATTGATATCTTTTAGGCAAAATCCGGGAAGATCAACACAAAGGTCCTCAATTCTTATCATCATCCTTCCTTTTCCCTTGGTGCAGAGAGAATGCGTAAAAATAAAAACAAAATCAGGCAAACTAAGGTAAGCCAAACAGCAACAGGTTGAGAGTAAGCCAAACCGTACGCTTCAAAGCGCTCATAAATCATAACTGGGGCAGTCATAGGATGATAGGCAATAACTACCACTGCTCCAAATTCACTGATAGCTCTGGCACTGCACATAATTATACCAACCAGTATACTACGCCAAGCTAAGGGGAAAGTAATGCGAAAAAAAGTGCTAAAGATGGATGCTCCTAAACTGCGGGATACATTCTCTAATCGAGAAGAAATACTTTCAAACCCATCCTTAACTGTATTAATGTAAAAAGGTATTCCCACAAAGGTTAAAACAACAATGATTCCAGGAACACTTCCCATTATGCGAATTCCTATTTTGCTTAATATTTGACCAAACCAGTAGTTTCTCCCCACAACACTCAAAATAGCAATTCCTACTACTGGATGAGGAATAACCATGGGAATATCAACAACACTTTCAATAAAGTTTTTCCCAAAAAAGTTTCTTCGGGCTAAAAGATATGCAAAAGGTGTTCCAACCAAAAAAGAGATGATGGATGCAATACCTGCGGTATAGATACTTAACCAGATTGATTTAAGAACCTCTGTATCCTTAATAGCCATTTTAAGGTTTTCCCATGAGGGTGAAGTGAACATATTAATGAGGGGAAGCAAAATAAAACCTATAACAAGAATCCCAGAAATAATCGTTACTCCTAAAAAAACTTTTCTTTTTTCTATCATTTTTTACCTTAAAGCTTTAACTAATCCTTGAAGATGCAAGGGAAGCTTTTCCTTTATTTTCTCATCAGCAACAACTGGAGGAATAAAGGGAGGCTGACCCATCTCATCAAGAATTTTTAATCCTCCATTGGGGTCTAAGAGATACTTTAAAAAAGATATGGCCGCTTCTCTGTTAGGGGCATCTTTTAGCAGTGTTATCCCGTAGGTAATGGACTTTCCCTGAACCTGTGTAAACTCTCCCGGTTTTTTCCCGCTAATCTTTACCTTAGCTTGTTTATAAAAGTTATTGTATTCTGGATATCCAAGATTAATCTCATTGGGGAATCTGATAAATTTAAGCTTATGCTGAACAGCAACAGATAAGTATTCAAAGGCATAATCCATATTCCCTGTTTGCAAAAGAGAAATTAATTCCACTGATTTTCCCCTGATATTTTCCTTTGGACAATTATCAATGCACCTTTGGTATAGCCCTGGTTTTTTATAATACTTCTCAGCAAGCTGAAGCACCATTAAAGCTCTATAACCACAAGGATCAATATTTGGATCAGAATGTCCCCATACTACATCTTTAGTAAATAGGATTTTATACCAATTTTTTTCTGTGATCTGACCAGCATACCTGCTTTTATCTGTATAGCAGAGAACGAGCTGATTGCTGGCAAAGCGAATGTTCCAATCTGCATATTTAGAGATAAGAAATCTATTGATAATGGTATAATCAGCCGAGGCTATAATATCGCAGGGCTTTTTAAGATCTACAATTTTACGAGCGCACCTTGTGCTACCTGCAGGCTCTCGCAGGATATCTACCTCAGGATACTTAGCCTCAAATTCCTTTTCCATCCTCTCGAATGGAACTGTTAAACTACCTGCGTGGAAAATAATAAGCTTTCCACTAATACTCGCAAAGACCTGATTAAACGGTAGAAACAGGCCAATTACTAAAATAAAACACACTCCCCATTTCCAAACACTCATCTTTTCCATTCTGATTCCCTTTTTCTCAATAAAAAAAGCCAATATCGTTTGGAAAGATATTGGCTTATAAAAAGCTGATTTCTTCTTTCCAAACACGGGAGGCATAGCCATTTCTAACTATACCCTATCGGCTATCTCCCATAGGTAAATCCTGTAGGTAAGATAGCTCGAAGAAACCAGAAGATATACCTTACTACTTTTACTCAATCTTACTTACTTTTATCACCACTTCCTTTATCTCTTCCTCTCCTTTTCTCCTTAGAGGATCAACCATTGCTAAAGTTAAGCTTTTAACCATATTTTGTAAAAAATTATTCAGAAAAATCTTCTCACCATTAACGATAATTTCTACAGATTTTTTTTCTTTTTTCATAATTTTCTCCAAAAAATCTACAATTGCACAAATTTGATCTGGTTTAAAGATAGGCTTATCTACCTTTACATCGATATCGCTTACTATAGCTATAACTTCATTTAAGGGAGAGTAGATTTGCTCACTAATTCCCTTTCTAAGAATCTCTACTTTCTTTAATCTTTGTTCTTTGCTAAATCCCTCTACTAATACTATATCAAAATCGTAAAAAAGCGAGTCAATTATTTTTAAGATATCGCTATTTTCTTCTGTGCTTTTTATTAGTGCAATTTTCTTTTGTGAGGTTAAAAGAACACCTCTGCTCCCTTCTTTTGAGAACTTCCAGGAATCCTTTCCTTTTCTATCTATATCAAAACCATGAGGACAATTTTTAACTGTCCCTACTTTGTATCCTCTTTTTGTTAATTCTGGAATTAATTTTAGGATAAGGGTAGTTTTACCCACATCAGATTTTCCAACTATTCCCAAAACAAATGGTGTCTTAGCCTGTTCCATTTACTTAATCTGCTTCTATATTTTTATCAGAAAATAAGCTACCTGTCAAACTGTGAGATTTTAATTGGGGGTTAAATTCGTTGGAGGTCAAAAGCTTGACAAATTTAAAATATTCATTATGATTAATATTAATTAGGCTCTATGATAAATCAGGCATTGGCTGTAGATAACCGAAAAGGCAAACTATTTGAAAGAATAGGGCGCAAAACCACAGACCTTTTGCAAGAGGTAGCTGGGTTACCGAAATATCTAACACACTTAGGGGAAGGAAATATAATTCCCAAAAAGCCCATTCTTTTAGAATGGGCTTTTTTTATTATAGCAAAATCGTAACTGTTCAGGTTTATCTTTTTATCCCGTTGAATAAACCTGTGGTAAATGATTATCTAATAATTCTTTCGTATTCAATTTTTTCTTTCCGCAATTAACAATATTTGTGTCTACCCCATGGGGTAAGCTTTACTACTCCACGGGGTAAATTCGTGGCTGAATAATTACGCAAAATCAAGGTAGCCTGTTTCACAGGCTTTAATACTTGCACCACTAAAAAGGGGATAATAATAGGTAAAAGATTTGTTTCCAACCCCTAAGACAAGAAAGTCCAATGTCGGAAAAGGCCAATATCCTGGTAGTAAGCAGTGAGCCTCATACACGTGAGCTTCTCTTTAATGCCCTAAGAGAGGAGGATTACTCCTTTAGCTTGGTGCCTGACAGCTATGGAGCTCTAACAAAGATTAAAAAAGAAAAATTTGAAGTAGTTATAACTAATCTACCTTATGTAAATAATATAGAAATCCTCAAAGCCACAAAGAAAATCACCCCAAAAACAAAAGTAATTATCCTCACCAAATTTACCACTATAGAAACTACCCTAAAGCTAATAAAACAGGGTGCTTATGATTATCTTAAAGAGCCTTTTGTGATCGATGAGCTAAAGATATTAATTCGTAGAGCCCTTAGAGAAAAAGAACACTACGTTGAAGATAAGTTTATTAACCAAAAATTAAAGCCTAAGAATCATTTTGGTAATCTCATTGGTAAAAGTGAGGTAATGGAAAAAGTATTTTCCAGGATTAAAGATGTAGCTAAAACCGATATTACTGTGTTAATTCAAGGAGAAACCGGCACTGGTAAAGAGCTTGTTGCCTCAGCTATTCATAAATTAAGTCGGCGTAAAAACAAGCCCTTTTTGCAAATAAATTGTGCTGCTCTTACAGAATCTTTACTGGAAAGTGAGTTATTTGGTTATGAAAAGGGGGCATTTACCGGAGCTGTTAACACAAAGTTAGGTATATTTTGTGCAGCAGATAAAGGAACTCTTTTCTTAGATGAGATATCTGAAACCAGTCCTTCTGTTCAAGCAAAAATCTTGCAAGTGATGGAACATAAAGAATTTTTACCTGTGGGAGGAACAAAGCTGACCAAAGTAGATGTCCGATTAATTACTGCTACCAATAAAAATCTTAAAAAATCTATAGAGGAAGGAAAATTTAGAAAAGATCTATACTATCGTTTAAATGTCTTTCCTATTTTCATTCCACCTTTAAGAGAACGAAGGGAAGATATTCCTTTATTTATTTACTATTTTCTGCGAGAGCATAACCACTTTCTCAACAAACATATCAAAGGTATCTCGGAGGATGCTTTGGAGTGTTTATTAAAGTATAGCTGGCCCGGCAATGTAAGGGAGCTGGAAAATATACTGTTGCAAGTAGTTACCTCTTGTAAGAAGGCAGTTATTAATGTAGATGATTTACCTGAATACCTGCGCCTCTTAAAAACTTCTTCTAAAGAATCTGCATCTTATGTTCTATCCTTTAAAAAAGCTAAGCAAGAAACCATTGAATCATTTGAAAAAAAATACTTAAAAAATATACTCTCCAAATATAAAGGAAATGTCTCCCGAGCCGCTAAAGCTGCCCAAATAACCCGCCCATTTTTCTATGAGAAGATAAAAAAATATGGTCTTGCTCCCAAAGAATTAAGAAAGTAAAAACTTACACTGTTTTCTTTCCCATACACTTGCCTAAAATCCCTTTATTATAATTAACTCATTGGATTTCTATGTATGGATAAATGAGAGATTTTTCTTTTTTCACTTATCTGAATAGTAT
>JAGHCO010000113.1 GCA_021160405.1 Candidatus Aerophobota bacterium | reverse complement strand
AGTTTAATTTAACCCATGAAGCAGTAAGACTAAGAGTAAAAAAGATAAGAAAAATAACCAAAGATTACTTAGAAAAACTTGGATTTTGAAGCAGTTTTTTCGTATTATATGAAGATGGTAAAAAGGGTGTAGCTCTTTCTTTATTGGGAATAGGTTAGTTTCTTTTTTAAGTAGAGATAATTTTAATAAAGTAAATTTTGTAAGGGATAGGTGATGCTTTTGCGTGGCCTATTCTTTTTTTTATTTGACTTTTGAAGGATCGGCAAAGCTAAAAATAAGGCCGGAAGGGGGGTGAGAAAGATAAATAGGCCATTAGCGGGGAAAGGAAAGCTTTCTAAAGAAAAGAAGTATGGAAAAATTAATTTTTCTTTTAGGAGCTTTCCACAGAAAAATGGACTATGTCAAATGTCGAAATACCAAATTATATCATAAGGAGGTAACAAAAAATGATACGAAAGTTGACAATGTTGCTTTTAAGTGGGGCAATTTGTTTAATGGGAATAATCCCAGTATTAGCACAAAGTCAATATGGACAGTATGCTACTATAGGGGAATATGAAAAAGCTACGGGTAATAAAATAAAAAAATTTAATGAAGCTCCTATGCTCAGGGTGAAAGTAGCTGCTGGGGAGCTTCCTCCTGTAGAGGAAAGACTTCCTGAAGAACCTATGGTAGTAGAACCGGTAGAAGAGATCGGACAATATGGAGGAACCTTGCATCAAGCTACATCAAGCCCTACTAGCTCCTTGATAAATAGGAGGACCGGATATGAACCTCTTGTTCGCTGGGCGCGGGATGGTCGAACGGTAATCCCGAATATAGCTAAAAATTGGGAAATTTCAGATGATGGAAAAACTTATACTTTCTATTTAAGAAAAGGAATAAAGTGGTCTGATGGAAAACCTTTTACTGCTGATGATATAATGTTCTGGTATCAAGATGTGCTCCTTAATAAAGAGCTTACTCCCGTTTTTCCTCCATGGCTTACCATACGTGGAGAACCAGTAAAAATAGAAAAAATAGATGATTATACAGTTAAGTTTAACTTTACTGCCTCTCATGGGTTACTTCTCGAGTATCTTGCCTTTCATGAGGAGATATTTTATCCTAAACATTATTTAAAGCGATTTCATCCTCGTTACACTGCGCAGGAAGAAATGACAAAGATGGTTAAAGAAAGTGGGTTTGAGTTCTGGTACCAACTATTTGGAGAAAAGGCTAATGTTGCATTAAATCCTGAACTCCCGGTTATTAAGGCGTGGGTCTTAAAGACAAAATCGCCTACTCAAGTGATACTTGAACGTAATCCATACTATTGGAAAATAGATCCTGCTGGTAACCAACTTCCCTACATTGATCGTCGTATGCTCTATTTAATAGCGGATGCGGAAGTTATCAATATGAAAGCGATGAGTGGCGAACTAGATTTTCAGTCTCTATTTCTAGGTTTTCAAAATTATACCTTATTTATGAAAAATAGGGAGCAAGGAAACTATCGAGTTCTAAAGTGGATAAATCCACCAGGAATTCCTACTATTTACATCAATCAGAATTGTAAGGACCCTGTGTTGCGCAAACTTTTTGAAGATAGGAGATTCCGCATTGCTCTTTCTTTGGCTATTAACCGTGAGGAAATAAATGAGATAGTTTATTTCGGAATAGGTGAACCCGCCCAAGCACTCCCTCACAGGATGGATCCTTATTACCAAGAAGGAAAATATTTGGAATATGACCCTAAAAGAGCAAATGAACTTCTGAACGAGATCGGTTTAACTGAGCGTGATAAGGAAGGTTATCGTCTACGTCCTGATGGCAAACCGCTTTCGTTGGTCGCTGAGCTTCTTGTTGGTGAAGCAGGAGAAACTATTGATATGTGGGAACTGGTAAAAAGTTACTGGAAGGAAATTGGAGTTAAGGTAGATTTAAAAGTTCAAGCTCCACCGCTGTGGGTATCTCGTGCAACGGGAAATGAACAGCAAATAGCTGGCTATCTTATAGCTGGTATACACTGGGCAATTAATCCCGTAGGATACGTACCCACACAATCTACTACTTATTGGGCACCTCTTTATGGAATTTGGTATGCAACGGGAGGGAAAAGTGGTGAGGAGCCTACAGGTGATATAAGAAAACTTCAGGAACTCTACGATAAAATGAAAGAAACGGTAAACGAAGAGGAAAAACTCAAGATAGGTAGAGAAATCATTAGTCTTCACGTTAATAATCTTTGGGTGATAGGTCTTGTTCGAGCTCCTGGACTCTGTATAGTAAAAAATAATTTACGAAATGTAGCTGAAAATGGTATTCAGTCCTGGAGATTAAAGACTCCTGGATATCTTAATGTAGAACAGTTTTTCTTTAAACAAAAGTAAGTTGAGTTAGGATTATTGAGTTAGGATTAGGGGAGTCTTGCTAAATTATTTTGGAGGCTCCCCCCTCTATAATTTTATTTTAAGCTCAAATTTGGTTTTTAAATTAAAATTTTGATATTACCTTAAAGTTAACCAGGAGAGTGCAAATGGAAAAAATAAAGAAAATTTATTTAATGACAGATTTAGAAGGAGTAGCAGGAGTTCTTGACTTTGAGAATTGGTGTTCTCCGGGAGCAAGATATTATGAGCTTGCTAAAGAATTTTTAACCTTAGAAATAAATGCAGCTGTTGAGGGATTTTTTGAGGGTGGTGTTAAAGAAATTGTAGTTGCAGATGGACATGGTCCCGGAGCAATTAACCCCAAATTTATTGATTCTAGAGTAGAACTACTTAGAGGATGGCCTTGTGGTTGGCCTTTAAATCTTGATAAATCTTATGATGCGGTAGCCTGGGTAGGCCAACATGCAAAAGCTGGAAGTGAATATGCTCATTTAGCTCATACACAGAGTTTTAAATATATTGACCTTTCCATAAATGGAATCTCTATCGGAGAGTTTGGTCAATTTGCTATGTGTGCAAGTGAACTGAGAGTAAGAGCTATCTTTGGTGCAGGAGATGAAGCATTCACTAAGGAAGCACAAAATTTAGTTCCGGGAATAGAAACTGTTAGTGTTAAAAGAGGTTTAACTCCGGGCAAGGGTGATGAATTAACAACAAAGGCATATAGTCGCCGTAATTATGGAGCTATCCATATTCCACCTGAGAGAGCATGTAAACTTATTAGAGATGGGGCATTAAAAGCTATTAAACGAGCAGAAAATGAAGATTTTGGAATAATTAGGTTAGACCCACCATTTGAGCGGGTGGCTAAGTTTAGAGCGGGGGAGGAATATCCGGAAACTATTTCTCGGGAAACTCATCCCTCAAGTGTCATAGCCTTAATGAATATGCCATTTAATCCGAAACCAGTGAAGAAAAATTAGTAGTGGTTTGATAGCCGCAATTTTCAGTGAAGTGTTTATCTCTCTTCTGATGGATAAAACCTAAATCTATTATTCACTAGGAGGTTAGGGGGTAGATGAAGGTAGGTAGGCCAATCTATCTTGGAAAAAAGAAAGTGTTGAAAAATTAATTCTTTTTTGTTGTTCTATGTCAAAATCTTCTCATTGACACTTCGATTTTTCTTTTCAATTTCCCTCAATTCTAATATAATATCAAGAGGGGGTAAGACAAGGCTCTTCATCTCGTCTGAAGATTCTTTAATCCTCAGCTTGCGGGATTGCCATCTTGCCCTCCCTAAACTATTATCTTTTTTTCTTCTCTCAATGATATTTTTGACGGCGAGCTTTATATCATAAGGATGTCTAGCCTTCATCATCTTGTAGACAATGTCTAAGATCTTTCTATCTACTCTCTTTAGAGCTTGAGACTTGGATAGACCTCGAGACAGGCACCTCGATAATAAGCCTTGGGCAGAGGTTCCCTGACAGTGGCCGTAATGGAGATTTGTCTTAAGGTTTTCTTAAAACGATGGTTATACCCTTTCCGCGCCTGATGTTTGATCTTTCCTCCTGAACTTATCTCTTGAGGAGCAGTACCATTGTAGCGAGCAAACTTATTGCGAGTGCTGAATCTATTCGGATTTAGCGTTTCCCCTAAAAGGACCGAGGCAGTTACTGTACTTATGGACTTCAGACTGGTCAGTCTTTGACCCGTCTGAAGAAGATCTTTTTCTAGCTTTCTTTCTATGGCTTTAATACTATCTTTGGCCTGAGAAATATTGGCTATGAGCTGCCTTATTATCTCTGCTTTTATCTTTCTTTCCCAGTTTAGCGGTAGATCCTTGACAGTCTTAATTGATGAGAGAATAAATTTTGCTTTCTCATGGGCTAACCTCCAGGGATTTCCTTTACCCAAGTGATGAGAACTGGCCTCATAGAGAAACTTTGCGAGTTCTTTTGCCTTTATTTCTTTAAGAGCTTGGGGAATGGGATAGGAGCTAAAGAACTCCAAGGCTATTTTGTTCTGCAAACTTGAGAAGAATTTCTTGTAGGATCCTCCCCAGGTTTTGGTAAGGTAAAAGTGGAGCCTATTTACGTTTTGAGTCTTAGCTTTAACTAACGTTTCCCTAAATCTTTCTGCTTCTCTAATAGAGATGTAAACCTGGTTACCTCTATTTTAGGT
>JAGHCO010000220.1 GCA_021160405.1 Candidatus Aerophobota bacterium | reverse complement strand
TGTAAAAAGCATTTAAAAGATCAAAACTTGTTACAACCCCTGCTAAATTATTATCCTTAAACACAAAAAGGTGAGAAGTTTCTTTTTCTATCATCATCTCCTGTGCCCTTCTAAGAGGAGTGGAAGGAGAGATAGAGTAGAATTTATGGGAGAAATAACCCTTTAGAGAAGCATTATCTGGACCGCGAGCAATAAGGCGATCTATCTGCTCTCGGGATATAGTTCCTATTATTTTTCCTTTATCTTCCACAGGAAGAATATTAAGACTATTTACCTGCATTATTTTTTTTACATCTTTTACCAAAGTTTGAGGAGAAACTATTTTCGGAACGCTCTTCATTATCTTATCTACAGTAAGTCGAGGTTTTATCTCCTTTTTAAGAACCTCATAAAGAGAGGCTTCTACCTCTCTCATATCTTTATCTTTAATTAAAGCTGAAGCGGCAAAATCATGTCCTCCTCCTCCCAGGTAAGATAAAATATTTCCCACATTTACCGAAGCTATTCGCGAGCGAGCGAGCAGGTAAATTTTATCTTTAGCTTCAACTAAGGCAAAGACAACATCGGGATTTTTCAAATTAATAAATTTGTGAAGGGGAAGGGAAAGCCCTCCTACAAACTCATCAACTTTAACTGCAATTATCACCACCTCTACTCCATTTACACAGTAGATTTTTGCCTGTTTTAAAAAACTATTTAAAAGCAAAAGCTGCTTCTCAGTTAACTGCCTATTTAAGAAACTGGAGATAAACTCAAGATTAGCTCCTTGAGAAAGCAAAAAGCTAACCGATTCAAGGTCTAAAGAGGTAGTAGAGGAAAAACTTAAAGAACCTGTATCCTCATAAATTCCCAGAGCAAAAAGGGTAGCTTCAAAGGGAGTAATAGAGATTTTCTTCCTTTTAATTAACTTAACCAATATAGAAGTAGTAGCTCCTACCTCTTTGCACAATCCCCAATCTCCCTGAATATCTTCGGGATAATCGGGATGATGATCATAAAGATGAATTTCAGCTTCTCTTTTTTCCACAACTTTCCGAAACCTTCCAATCCGGTTAATCCACCTGGTATCCACGATAATTAGCCGGTTTATTTGAGAGAAGTCCTTCTCCTCTATTTTCACCACAGGAATCATTTCTCCGTAAAGATGCATAAAATCTCTAACTTCTCTGGATAAGGACCCAGGAAAGCAAATCTTTGCTTCAGGATAGAGCTTGCCAGCTGCTACCATAGAAGCTAAAGCATCAAAATCTGAAGCAGTATGAGTGGTAATTACCTGCATAGCTCACCTTACCTTGTTGAGAGTTCTGAAAAAGTTTGAAGCTACCCTTTGCCTCTTTTACTTATTTACTCATTACATATTACTAATTACATATTTTTCAGGCTCGGGGGTGATATTTCTTGTATACTTTCTTTAACCTCTCCTGAGTAATATGGGTATAAATTTGAGTTGTGGCAATGTTAACATGTCCCAAAAGCTCCTGAACTGACCTTAAGTCAGCATCATGGGAAAGAAGATGGGTAGCAAAGGAATGGCGCAAAGTATGAGGAGAAATTGTCTTTTTTATTCCAGCAATTTTAGCGTATTTTTTAATTATCTTCCAACAATATTGACGAGAGAGCCTTCCTCCGTATCGGTTGCAAAAAAGAGAATTATTCCTCCCCTCCCCTTTCTCTCTTAAATATCTTCTCACCCAGAGCTTTGCCTCTCTACCTATAGGGATCATCCTTTCCCTGGAGCCTTTGCCAAAAACTTTCAACCATCCCGTTTTTAAATTAATATCTCCTCTATTAAGACCTACCAGCTCAGAAATGCGAATGCCTGACCCATAAAGAACTTCTAATATAGCTCTATCCCTTAACCCATAAAGAGTATCAGTAGAGGGTGCTTGGAGAAGGTCCTCAACTTCCTTTAAAGAAAGATAACAAGGAATTTTCCTTTTCCTTCTGGGAGAGGAAATTGTCTGCAAGGGATTATAATTTATCTTTCCCTCTGAAAAGAGAAAGTGATAGAACATCCTTATAACTGACAACTTACGATTTAAAGTAGAGGATAAATACCCCTTTTCTCTAAGAGTAGCTATATATCTTCCAATGGATGAAGAATCTACCTTCAGAAAATCACTATTAACTGATTTTTCTAACTGCCTTAAATCTACCTTGTAAGCATGGATAGTATTAATAGATAATCCTCTTTCTACTTTTAGGTAATTAAGAAAATTATCGATCAAGCAGTGAGACAAACTCCCACCCCTTTCTCAGAGACTTCTTGTTTATAGGTAAAAGAGTCCTTTTCGTCTTAGAGATTACATCTTTGAAAGAGGAGATAAGGCTTTCCAAAGTGACTACCTTTGATAAACTTATCCAAGCTCCGAGAGCTACCATATTAGCTGTTTTACCACTTCCCAATTCTTCAGCTATTTGGTTAGCCGGAACCTTAACTATCTGTATATCTTGACGATTAATCTCAGTGTTTACCAAGGAGGTATTTACAACTATTCTACCTCCTCTTTTCACTCGAGAAGAAAATTTTAAAAAAGCAGGATTACTCATTATTATAGCATTTGAAGGAGAGGAAATAATAGGAGAGGGAATCATAGAATCAGAAATTACAACAGTGCAGTTAGCTGTCCCTCCCCTCATCTCTGCTCCATAGGAGGGGTAATACACTACTTCTTTTCCCTCTTTTAATCCAGCATAAGCTAAAAGTTTTCCTGTAAAAATTATCCCCTGCCCTCCAAATCCAGCTATAAGAACGTCTTCATACATACAGAAACTCCTCTCATTTAATACCTGTTTTGTTTATCTCATTCATACATCTACACATCAACACTTTGAGCCATCCTTACCCCTTCTTGAATAATCCTATCTAATTGATTTTTCTTAGGGGCCTCAGCGTATACTCTTACCTTGGGCTCAGTTCCTGAAGGACGAATAAGAAGCCAACTTTCATCCTCCATTATATACTTTAACCCATCAATAGTAATTACCTCTCTTAAAGGAACCCCTCCCAGTGAAGAAGGAAGAGAGGAGGAAAGCTTCTCTACCATTTCCTCTTTCTCTATTCCCCTTCTCTGAAAGTCAACCCTTTTAAAAAAAGATTTACCAAATTTTCTCTCCATTTCATTAAGAATATAGGAAAGAGGCTTTCCTTTCTTGGTGACCATTTCAACAAAAAGAAGCGAGGAAAGCAAACCATCTCTTTCTGGAAGATGTTCCTTGTAGCCATATCCCCCACTCTCCTCTCCTCCAAAAAAAACTTTCCCAGTAAGCATTTTATCACAGATATACTTAAAACCTACAGGTGTTTGGTCTAAAGGTAGCCTGTATTTACGGGCTATCCTCTCGGGTTGATATCCTAAGGAAACTGCTTTCGCTACTCCTCCTTCCATTTTTCTCTCCTCAACCAAATAAAGAAGCAAAAGAGAAAAAACCTGATGAGGAGTAAGATATCGGCCCTTATCATCTACTAATCCTAACCTATCAGCATCACCATCTGTAGCTATACCTAAATCTGCTCCTTCACAAAGCACTTTCTCCTTTAAATCTTTCAAATTTTCTTCGATCGGCTCTGGATTTATCCCTCCAAAACCTGGGTTATACTTAGGATGAATAGTAATTACCTGGCACTTAGATTCTCTTAAAAGCCTCTTTATTAAACCATATCCTACCCCAAACATTGGATCATAAATAATTTTAAGCTGGGCTGTGGCTAATATGTCCCAATCTAAAAAGGCTTTTACCTTATCAAGATAAGGGGGAAGAAGATCTTCTTTTCTTGCTAATCCTCTTCTTATCCCTTTCTCCCAGTTAATCTTCTTAATTTCACTCTTATTTAAGAAAGACTCAATCTGGTTAGTAATCTTAGGAGTAGCTGAGCCACCAAAATTACCTTTAATCTTAATCCCATTAAATTCAGGGGGATTATGAGAAGCAGTGATCATCACTCCTCCAGGCAGTTTCTCTTCCTTTACAGTAAAAGAAATACATTGAGTGGGAACATCAGACTGTGAAAGGAGAACAGGTAAATTGTTACCAATGAGAACTTCTGCTATGGCCCGAGCAAATTTAAAAGAGAGAAAGCGAGTGTCATAACCAACTACCAAACCTTTTTCTCTATCAGGCTGAGTTTTGTAGTAATCTGCTATAGCTTGAGCTACTTTAACTACATTAGCAAAGGTAAAATCATCGGCAATTACTCCCCTCCATCCATCAGTGCCAAACTTAATTTTCTCCATTAACTGCCCTCCATTTATTCTATTTAGAACTTTGGAGCATTTTTAATTTTAGCAAAATAAGGAGAAATGTCAAAATTTAAGTTGACCTCTAAGTAATTAATTGCTATGCTTTAAATAGAAAAAATCCTTTGTATATCTTCTTGGAAGGATAAGGAATGGATGTAGTGGGAGTGGGCGCTTTAAATCTTGATTTGATCTATGAGATAGACTTTAATAAGTTACCTAAAGGGGGAAAATATCCACAAGAGATTATAGGGAGAGAAAGAGGTGCTGCTCCGGAAGAATTTTCTTCTCTCCTAAAGAAGGTGAAAAAAAATGGGCGATTGCTAAAGAAAAGTGGAGGAGGATCAGCTGCCAACACAGTATACGCTATGGCGAAAATGGGCTTTTCCTGTGGTTTTATAGGGAAAGTAGGAAAAGATAAAGAGGGGAAAGTCCTGCTAAAGGAATTAAAGGAAGTGGGAGTAGATACTACCAAAATTAAACAAGAGGGGAAAAGTGGTATTTGCCTTATCTTGCTGGATAAAAAAGGAGAAAGGAGCATCTTTATTTCTCCCAACATCAATGATACCTTAAGGGACAATGAGGTAGATATAGATTACATAAACAAGGCTAAATTTTTACATATGACTTCTTTTCTGGGAGAGATATCCTTTGCCACTCAAAAGAGGATTGCTAAGGAGGCTAAGGTTCCATTAAGCTTTGACCCGGGTGAGCCTCATGCAACAAAAGGATTAAAGAAACTAATGCCCATTTTAAAAAGGTCTTTCATTCTTTTCCCCACAGAAAAAGAGGTAGAAATCCTAACTGGTAAAGACTATAAAAATGGAGCAAAAGAACTTTTAGGGTATGGAGCAAAAATTGTAGTTTGCACCAGAGGAGAAAAAGGCTCCTATATTATATCTCAAGAAGGGGAGTGGGAGATTCCTGCAAGAAAAGAAAAAGTTGTAGATACTACTGGAGCAGGTGATGTTTATGCAGCCGGATTCTTAGCTGGTTTACTTAAAGGTGCTTCTTTGCCGCTTTGTGGTAGGTTGGCTACCAAATCAGCTGCTCAAAGTATAAAGGGGTACGGAAAAGAGAGGTATCCCAGTAAAGAACTTTTAACCAATTTCTTAAAGGAACAAGGATAAAAATTTATGTTTAAAATTGGCTGGTTTTCTACAGGTAGAGATAGAGCGGCCTGTGAGCTCTTAAAGGTTGTTTATGAAAGCATTAAAAACAAGAAAATAAAAAATTCCACCATTTGTTTTGTCTTTAGCAATAGAGAAAGAGGAGAATCAAAATTTAGTGATGAGTTTTTTAAGGTAGTTAATGGGCTAAATATTCCTTTAATTTGTTCCTCTTCTCGAAAATTTAAACCTGATATGAGAAAAAAGGCTCTAAATGAAGAAAAGGAAGGAAACTCTAAGCTAATTAAGGAGTGGCGATCTCTTTACGATGAGGTTATAATGCGTAAAATAAAACCCTACCCTGTAGATATAATTCTTTTAGCTGGTTATATGCTTATTCTGGGAGAGAAATTTTGCCAAAGATACAAAATAATTAATCTTCACCCCTCAGCTCCAGGTGGACCTAAAGGAACCTGGCAAGAAGTTATCTGGCAGTTAATTGAAAAAAAAGCTACTAAAACTGGGGTAATGATGCATCTGGTTACTCCTCTCCTTGATGCTGGTCCTCCCCTAACTTACTGCAAGTTTTCTATAAGGGGAGAAAGATTTAATCCTCTCTGGGAAAAAATGGAGAAAAAGTTAAAAGATAAGTCTTTGAAGCAAATTAAAAAAGAGGAGGGAGAAAAAGAATCTCTTTTTAAAGCTATTAGAGAAGAGGAAGTTAAAAGAGAGATGCCTTTAATAGTAAATACACTTAAATTCTTAGCCGAGGGAAAAATTAAACTTAATGAAATAAAAAAGACCAAGCCTATCCGCCTTAATCTTTAAGAAAAAGTTAAGAAGATGAGAATACTGTGTATTGATTGTGAGGGACCCATTACTAAAAATGATAATGCTCTTGAGATTTGCCAGCATTTCCTTCCTGATGGAGGAAAGTTCTTTTCTCTTGTAAGTAGGTACGATGACTATTTAGCTGATGTAGTAAAAAGAAAAGGGTATCGGGCAGGTACTACCTTAAAATTT
>JAGHCO010000223.1 GCA_021160405.1 Candidatus Aerophobota bacterium | reverse complement strand
GTTCTATACGCTGAGTCTTTCTTGGAAAAAACTGGTAAAATTTACCTTCTTTATTTTGATAAAAGTAAACTGTTAAACAAATAGCACCAATGATAAGCAGAGGAGGTAAAACTCTTAAAGAGGGAAGGGAGATTCCTTTCAAGATTAAATCCAGACCAATGGCAATTAAAATAATGGGCCAGAGTCGAATCAAATGATACCATATACTCCAGGGTAGGATACCAAAGTTATTGGCTAAAAGAATTAAGCCAATAAGGATAATGATTAAGCCTTCCAAAAAACGTTTTATCTTCATTGAGTTTTCTTTTTTAAACTCCCTGCTAAAATAGCCAGACCAACTATAACTAAAATAAGGGGCCAGAACCTGCCAAAGTTAAAATGGGGAAGAAAGTTATTGATCAAAAATAAAACTCCAAGACCAAGTAAAATAAGTCCTCCGACAACTCTTGAGTGCTTCCTGTTATTATCCGAATTTTCCCGAATTTGCTCTCCTATATTTTGGATAGTTTCCTCCGCTTTTTTTCTTAATCCACCTTCTTCTTTTTCTGATACTTGCTCCGGGTTTTGGGGAATGATAATCCAAGCAATGATATAGGCAATGATTCCTATACCATTGGCAAAAATGGTCAGCACAGCAATAATTCTAACCAGTGTAGGATCAATATCAAAATACTCAGCAATTCCGCCACAAACACCCCCAATCATACGATCCTTCTTAGAACGATAGAGCTTTTTCTTTTCCATAATTCTCACCTTTTCGAGTAATAGTTTAGCTTTTATCAAAAATTTTGGGTCTTTTGACTTCCCAATTATTAAATTTTTCACTCAATTGTCAAGCTTATAAAAAGTAGCCTGTCCCCTTTTTCCTTTTCATTTCATAAAGCCTTTTGCTTTCTCTGAATCTAAATCCAGAATTTCATAGGTGTTGAGCTCAATATTTGCTTCGGTCCCCCTATGGTAAGATTACTTGAGCCAAATAGAAGTTTTAGCTTATCTCTTGCCTTAGCCATGAAAACTTTAGCATGGAGAAGCCTTGGCTTTATGGTTCTTGCCTCTATTTGAGGGTTTTTTATAAGATGGAGCAGGAATCTTGCTGTTTGGGAGAAGAGATATTCCCTTGAAACATCACCTATCAAAAGCCTTACCTTTCCCCCTTTTTCAACAGTTCATCAACAGAGGTGGCAAATTTCCTCCAGCCAGAAATTTGAAAGTATCCAGTGGCAATATCAAAAGATTCTGCATCTTCAAGCATTGAGTTTAGTTTGTCTCTTACAAAAATGTCTATGTTATCAACTATTTCAAAAGAAGGTTCAAGGGATATGCCGAATACTTTTGCAAGCCATTTTAGGAATTTTTTAATCATATCCCATCCTCAATTTGTGACACAGTAACCTGTCACAGTATTGTCGCAGTAATTTGTCATAGCAATTCATAATACTTTGTTGGATCTGTCTTGCTCTTAGCCACTTCCTTAACAAAACCCAAATTAACCAGTTTTACGAGATCTCGCTGGACGGTTCTTCTTACCCAATTAAACCTTCGGACTATTTTTTCTACTGATACTCTCTTTTCATCCACCAAGTATATTAGAATTTCTTGCTGCCTCTGGTTCAAATTTAACCTTTCAGCCTTCTCAAGAATAACCTCTTTTTTGATAGCCATCTCTCCTTTTATTTTTACTTCTATAAGCTGATTTTTCAGCCCTTCTGTGAAATATTCCAGCCAGTAGGTCATGTCCATATCATTATTTCTTACCAATTGTATAGCATTGTAATAAGAAGGACGGTCTTTATCGTAGTATTCAGATAGAGAGAAAAGTCTCTTAAAATCATACCCGTTTTGGTAAAGAATAAGTGTGCAGAGAAGTCGAGCCGTTCTCCCATTTCCATCCAGAAAAGGATGGATATCAACAAATTGATATTGCGCAATACCAGCTATAAGAACAGGCGAAATACTGGCTTCCTCATTTAGCCATCTAACAAATTCTCTCATAAGTTTTGGGACTTTAGAAGGGGGCGGAGGAGTATAAATGATCTCTCCGGTTAAAGAATTCACCACATAATTTTGAACCTTTCTATACTTCCCGGGCTCAAGAGAACCACCTCTCACATCTTTAACCAGTATCCTATGAATCTCTTTTATCAAAGCCTCTGTGATTTTGGATTTTTCCCCGAGATATTCAGCTACAAAATCCATTGCCTTTCTGTAGTTTAGAAGTTCCTGACGGTCATCCTTTCTTATCCCCCTCAATGATTTCCCTGCAAGTATTTCTCTGGCCTGTTTTAAAGTCAATTGAGTGCCTTCAATATGAGTTGAATGGTGAGACTCAAGTATAATGGCTTCGCTCTGCATTTCCTTAATCCACTCCTCTTTTAATTTTGCCGCCTCCAAAAATCCCCTTGCCCTTTCTATCTCAAGAAGAGAGTTATTTATTTTATTCGTAATTATAAATTTCGGTTTAAACATCCTCTTTCACCTTTTCGGTAACCCTCAAAGCTTCATCCCTTATAGGAAGTTTTTCGTACATCTCTTCAAATTTCCCTCCCCAGACAGATTTCAGTAATGTCAAATTCCTTTTCCCTCTCCCTCAAGGGGGGAGAAAAGGAAAATGATAGATTTCTCCCCCTCAAGGGGGAGGAAATTGCCTACTCCATCTATCTCATCTTTGGTAAGCCCATACAAATCATAAACAAGTCTGTCTATTGCCCTGTCTATTCTGGTTATCTCCTCATCAAGATTTTTTGCTTTTTCCATTGCTGATTTATATTTCAAAAATCCTTCTTTAACTTCCTTTGTAAACTCTGGAACCTTAACTTCAACAATCTTCTCCCATGTTGTTTTTGACTTTGCCTTTGAAAATTTTTTCTCTTTTTCAATTATCTTTGTCAGAAATTCTATTGCAAGCCTATCCTTTATTTTTCCTTCTCCTGCAGGATGCCATTCAACCACATATTTGCCTTTTACTTCTATTTGCTCATCCTCTTCTATCTTTTCATAATCCTCAATTTTTTCCTTATCCCATATTCAACGAAGGCTTTTTTTCTTCAACCCTAAGCCTTAAAGCACCATATAAGAGAAAAAGTAGCCTGTCCCCTTTTTTCAGTAAAATTATAGGTCCATTTTGGTCTTTTTGGAGGATTGGAAGCCAGTAAATTGCGCCACTTTTCATCTGTCAATCTGTCATCCATTGGATGTTTAAATTCATAATAACTCATAACAGGACCAGCCCCTATTAAAATTCTGCCGTCCGGAACTTTGTAGGCGACGAGCATCAACCTAACATAACCAACTCCCTCCTCTAAAACCTGGTGGGTATTGCCATCGGTATGAACATCAGCAACCACAGTTGTTTTCTTTGCTTTTTCATCAACATTGGCAATAACGCTGTTTAATTCAGTGCCAAAGTTTTTGATAAAATCGTAATCTTTTTTAGTTAATTCTTTGTTCTCTAATTCTTTACTGGATATATTTACGAGTTTTTCCAATATCCCTTGCAAATTTTTGAGTCTATGTCTCTGGGTATCATCTAAAACATGCATCTCATCCAAACCCTTATTTGTCATTTGCGTTAATGCCAATAACCTATTATAAAAATACGGGACAGGCTCAACATAACCAACAACTTGTTTTTGAGGATATGGAATTGCCGAGGTTACCATTGTATAACTCTGTTTTGCATAGAGTATGGTATCGTGTCTTAACTGTGTCCATGATGCTAAGGAAGTGGTTAGCTCTTTATCCTGCCATGCCCGGGTCTGCATAAAAGTTGGATAACCCTCTTCATACCTTTTTAACAAAGGCTTCAACGCATAAAGCCATGCCCAATAAAGATTTTTCTGCCAGTTAGCCTCGGTAAAATTATCAAATTTCTCTTTTAATTTATTAAACTGAGTCTCATAATCCTCGTATTTCGTATCGCCCAATTCCATTAAAATTTCTCTCGCACGTTCACAGCCGAGCAAAGCCATCACATCCAATCCCCGCGGAAAGGCTCTCACTGGCCCAATAGGTGTAACTTCACAGGTAAATACTTTATCGCAATTTTTCCCGGTATACCTCCCAACATAGGGGGAAACCAGCCTGGATAATAGGTAAGAATCTGGGATAAATCTTTGTCCCATCAATCTAAATCCCTTTGTATTTCCTAAAATCTTGTTTGCCTGTTTGGGGGTAAACGGCGGTAATAACACGGCATCCCCTGTTCCTCCATATATCTTGGGTGATCTGAACTCAGCTAATTTTGCCTTTAACTTTCCAATATTCTCCCCCGTTAAGTTGTTTGGGTTAAATGTTCCATTAAAAACGTAATTTAACGCATCTATATACTCATAGGGTCCAAGATCATCGGAAAATCCAACATAGAAAGCAGTTACTGAATAAATCCTGTTCCATTTATCTCTTAATTCTTTACTTTTAGAAAAATTTAAGGCAATTAAACTTGCACCTATTGTTTGAATTTTTGCATCGTAACCAGAGATAAAACCCTTTGGGTCATCTTGTCTCGTTTCACCTCTTGGAATATTCGGGCTTCCTTTAAGCAGCATACTCATTCTACCGTACCACATCATCGCTTTAAAATAATTCTTTAATTTTTCCGATCTCGTGTAATGTCCCCTCGGCAAATATTGAGAATAATCTTCCCGATAAATAAAAATTGGGGATTTTGAAAATCCCCTATGGTTTTTGATTAACTTCAACTCTTTTTCTACATCATCTTTTACAAAATCTGGAGTTGCAAAAGCATACTTCTTGGCGTCCTCTTTCATAAAAAGCTTATCTGTTGTGGTATATTTGTCTATAAAACACTTGCCATGCTTTTCATTTTTGCATATCTGACCCTCTTTTGGTTTCAGCAATTCCAATCCTACCGCAAAATACGCCACATTTCTTCTTGATGCCTCTTTTAAATCACCACCAGCACTATTATGCTCCTCTATTGAATCATCTAATAGCTGTTTACTAATCTCCCAAATCTTATCATAAAATTCTCTTTCTTCGATTTGCCTAAGAGTTTCATCAAACTGAATATGATACAGGTGCAACAAAGAATCCGAAGTGATAAAAATCGGTATTTTTTTATCTTTTAAAGTTTTATAAGGTCTGGTAATATATTCTTCCTTTGGGTTGAATGGGTTGTTAATAACCACAAAGCCATTTTTTTCTAAAAGACTTAAGGCATCAGTGCTTAAAGAAATTTTTGTAGAAAAATCACCAAAATTATATATTTGGTTTGTTTTTAATGGTAGGTTATATTGAGAAACCTGTAAAGTTATATCTAAAGGAGTTAAGGAATAGTACTTTATGAAACTTATTTTCTCTGTTTGGCCACTAAACAAATCAACTGGTTTTGTCTTTGATGTAGATGCTTGAGTAGGCATTGTTTGTTTAATCCATCCGCTGATAAAAATTATTCCAATTACTTCTAATACTAAAATTGCGTAAATTAAATATTTATTTTTCATCATAATATCCTCCATAAGTTTAATTAAGAAACTTGGATCCGGCGATTTAAACAATGGTCACCAAGCTTATCCTGGAACATTGCTCTGGATCCGATCTTCACGAAAGTTAAGTTTCCTTTTTCTGCCATTGCGAGCCTGCTGAAAGCAGGTCTTGTCTCTGTATGGAACATTTTTGACATAGCTCAGCAACTTTTTTATCTCAATTTTTATATCTTCACCAGATATTTTTCAAAATCAACAACAATATATTTTTTGCCCTTTTGGATTATCTTATGTCCTTCCTTCTCTAAAAGTTTCCTTTGAGCCTCTACTCCACCAGGATACTTCTCGTTTATAACTCCACCTGTTTTTAGTGTCCGCCAATAAGGAGTAATATTTTTCTTTCCCTCTTTTGCCATTTCCTCTGCTGCATGAGCTGCAATCCAGGCAAAAATCCCACAAGTTATCGGACAACCAATTGTAGCACCGTGTTTTTCAGCAAGTTTTTTGCGAATTTCATTAATGGTAATAAGCCTACTTCTGGGAACATTTTTCATAATCTCATCCACCTCTTTTGGTGCTGGAATAACAACTGTCCCCTTTCCCCATCTTTTGCTCATCTTATCAGTGATCTTCTCAACCTTTGGTAAATCTTTACTATTTGCCAATTTTTCCTGCCAGGATTTGGATTTTTTGCTCATCTTATTACCTCTTTTAAATTAATTTTGCCAGCTCTTTTTCCACCAGGAAAGTGTGAAAGACACATGGCCAGATATGCTGCGTTAGATGCTGTTTGCTTGCTATCATCATCTTTTCAGATTCCCTTTATTTTTTTCTAAAGAACCATCTCGAAACGAAAGGATAAAAGCATATATGGATATAGATAGCAAAGGTATGTGCAATATACCATTCCACCATAATTCACCGCGAAGCATAAAGAAATTTGTATTTATGTTATAAAGGCCAATGATTATCCCAACAAGACTATTCACTCTTAATGTTGCTATATTAATCCGGGGGTGGTACAGAGTAAGTATTGCCAGATATACCGGTGTCATCATGCAAAAAGTTAGGCCAGCCATATTAGTAATTAAATAAATGGCACTGAAGTCAGGCATGAGTGTATTTGGATTCGCAGGGTACCAAAATGCTAAAAATGCCAGAGGAACAACCCAATATTTCCATAGTGGTTGCTTTTGTAGTGTAAAATCATTTTTCTGTGCAACTGCTTCCCATAACCAAAAAATAGCAACAAGAGGAAACATAATAATATTAATTGTAATAATTCCCAAACCATATTTTTCAGTTACGGTAATGCTTTGAAGAAATGCAAAAAGAATATAAGTGATACCCACATAAACACTAAAAAGACGTGTTGCTCTGTTTTTAAGAAATATTATCAAGATTACTAATATTACAGGAATTATTTTAAAAATTGGATATAATATGGAACAGTCAAATAT
>JAGHCO010000248.1 GCA_021160405.1 Candidatus Aerophobota bacterium | reverse complement strand
TTCCCGGCATCATTATATCCAGTATAATAAGATCTACTGGTTTAGCTTCTCCCCTTTTCTTGCTTCTTTCAGTCAGTATTCCCATTGCTTCTGCGCTACTGCTTGACTCCAGAATATAGTAGTCTTTTTCTAAGTACATCTTTATCAAACGTCTTATATCTATATCATCATCAATTATTAAGATAGAGGGTAGGAATCTTTCTCGCAGCCAATCTTTTTCAATTTTAAGCATAGCATTGGCTGATCTCATTTCATCAAGCTCTTCCTTTAGCTTCTTCACCTCTTTTTTAGCTAATTGCAGCTCCTCCTTTAAATTTTTCGTCTGTTCCTTAGCTGTTTGTAATTCTATCCGAGGATCCTCCATTTCTTTTTTTAATCTTTCTTCATCCTCAATAGTTGGCTTTGTTTCTTCTTTTAACCTTTTATCTGGTTTCTCTTTGTCCTCTTTTCTCATTTTATGACCCTTTTATAAAATAATAAAAAAATTTTCACTAATTTTGGATGAATTTTTCTATCTGCTTAGGTAGTTTTTCTGGATCAAAAGGTTTAGTTAAGTATCCAACTGCTCCTAAGGATAAAGCTTTTTTTATATCTTTTTCTTGAGTTTTGGCGCTGAGGAAAACAACTGGAATATCCTTCGTTGTTTTCCTCAGTTTAAGATTTTTTATTACCTCATACCCATCTATATCTGACATCATTGTATCCAGAAGTATCAAATTAACCTTGTTTTTCTTAGCTTTTTCAATCCCTTCCTTCCCCCAAAAAACATTTATTACCTTATACCCGGCTGCCTCTAAGGCAATTTTAACTAATATACTTATGTCAGCGTCATCTTCAATAAGAAGAATTACTTTTGAGTCCATCTTCTTCCTCTTATGATTGTATTACCATTTTATCTTTTGTCCTGTTAGATAGTAAACATCTCACAGAGTAAAGTGTATGTAGCTCAGGTCTTGCGTTTTTTAGCTGTGCAAACTTTATAGAACTCCCCACCTTAATCCTTTCCTGCAAGGGGATAGGAGAAAAGGAAAATGATAAGTGGGAAAACCATACTCCACTTCTCGCCAAAAAAGTTTGTCATAGGGGATACCCCAAAGCTCCATATCCCTGACTTTTTAGGAAAACTTACCTGTTACTATTTTTCACCAGCTAATAAGTGGTTTACCTGGTCTAAGTTGGGAGTTCCCTCCATTGGTCCCTTTTTACCTACAGTTAAAGCTCCCACTGCGTTAGCAAACTTAGCTACTCTCTTTAGGTTCCAGCCTCTTAGCATCCCCACAACTACTCCGGCATCAAAGCAGTCACCTGCACCTGTGGGATCTACCTCTTTTACCTTAAAAGAGGGAACCTCTATTTTCTCATTTGGGGTAAACACAACCGATCCTCTTGCTCCACATTTTAAAATAACAATTTTTGGACCAAAGTTTAATAATTCTTTGCAGGCAGTAAGGCTATCTTTATTACCTGTAAGCATCTTAGCCTCATCCTCACTTGGCAGGATAACCTCGCAGGAAGAAAGAACAGGCTGGCAAATTTGCCTTATCTTTTCCACACTTAACAGTTCCGGACGAAGATTAGGATCAAAACTAATTTTACCTCCACTGTTTTTAACTATTTCTACAGCTTTATAGCAAACCTTTTGACATTGCTCGTTTATAGATAGGCTCGATCCCATTATATGCAGATACTTTACCCCTGATAAATAGCTCTTATCAATTTGATCTAAGCTAATCTTTCCTGAGGCTGCCTGGGGAAGGTGGTAAATAAATTTACGGCTACCATCGCTAAAATAGGTAACAAAGGCTACCCCTGTAGTATAATCTTTTAAAGAACTAACATAAGTTATATCAACACCATCTTGGTTTAATCTTTCTAAAATTAGCTTTCCAAAATCATCTTTCCCCACACTACCAATGATCCCACTTTGCACCCCCAATTTTGCCACCGCATCGGCAAATATAGCTGGGGCTCCACTTGCAAAAGGACCAACAAAAGTTCCTGGAGTATCTAAGGGTTGGCCTACTTTTTCTCTCATTACCTCTACCAATAACTCACCTACAGAAACTACCTCAATATTCATCTCCACCCCCTTTTCATTCTGATTAGCTATGTTTATTTTAATATAAAATAAGGATGGGTCAAACTTTTTAATATTAGCTTAGTTTCCTCTTAAAAATTGCTCTACCTCTTCGCTGAGTTTTTCTGGATCAAAAGGTTTTTTTATGTATCCTGCGGCATTTAAGGAAAGCCCTTTTTCTATATCCTTTTCTTCAGTCTTAGAGCTAACAAAGATTACAGGGATATCCTTTGTTGATTTCTTTGATTTAAGGATCTTTATCACTTGATATCCATCCATCTCGGGCATTATTATATCTAGGAGTACTGCATCAACTTTCTTCTCCTGTATTTCCTTGAGGCCATCTTCCCCCCTAAGAACACTAATTACTTTGTGCCCAGCGGATTGTAAAGTGATCTTAATTAAAACATTTATATCTGGGTCATCTTCGATAACTAAGATTGTTTTACCCATCTTTCTCTCCTTTAATTTTCTCGTAAATGGCCTTCAACCCTTTAATTGTTTGTTTTATCTGCGTCCAATTTCCACTTTTAGCTAAACTTTCCACTTTTTTACCAAAAGTGCTAATTTCAGGGTAGCCGTACATAGTTCCTGAACCTTTTAGCGAATGCCCAAGTCTCTGTATTTCAGATAAGTTTCTTTTATCCACAAGTTTTTTATATTTAATTATCTTCTCCCTTATACCCTCTATATACGCCTTTTTAGCTTCTTCAAAAGCTTTTCTATCCATTGATTTCATTTTAACCTTCCTTTCACAACCGTAGAACTTAGCTTCATATTTATTATCGTCTAATAAGGAAAAAACTTTAGGTTAGTTATCAAGCCAGGAACAGAGGCAGGGTACAAATAAATTATTTAAAAGAGCTCAATGAAAAAGTGTTATTGTGTTAATAGAATGTCGTAATGGACTATAATGACATACCTTAACGGATTGGGTACCATCATCCTTGAGTGAGAGATTTGACTTTAATCAAAAATAATATATAATATTGTAAATACTTACGTGAACCACCGCGTCTTAAGTGAATACTTACTGTTATTAGATAGTAAAAGCGGTGACATAAATAGTGTAAGGCAGGTTCAATTTCTGCACAGCTCATTAAAATGGTCAATTTTTTTACTTAGCGGGAATAGCTCAGTGGTAGAGCATCACCTTGCCAAGGTGGGGGTCGCGGGTTCAAATCCCG
>JAGHCO010000192.1 GCA_021160405.1 Candidatus Aerophobota bacterium | reverse complement strand
CCTATAGACCAAGAAGTGGGAGTTATTCGTGTAGAGGATATAAAAGGTAAGCTCTTGTCAGTATTGATCAATTATACCTGTCATGCTGTAGTCCTGGGACCGGACAATTTATTGATCTCTAGCGATTACCCCGGTTACACTATGAGGATGATAGAAAAGATAAAGGGTAAAGATACGGTGGCTATGTTTACCAACGGAGCCGAGGGAGATATAAACACAGGTCATTCTGCCGATATAAGTGGGATTGGGGGACATATACCGGGAAGGACTTTTAAGAGGGCAGAAAAATTAGGCAATATACTGGGAGGAGAAGCTTTGAAAGTTCTTGAACAGATAGAAGTTTCCCCAAAGATACACCTTGATGTAAAAAAGGAATTGGTGGAGCTACCTCTTAGGAAGTTACCCTCATTGAGAGAAGCTGAAAGGGAACTTGAGAGGAAGGCATCCATACTCAATAAATTAAAGGGAGCTTCTCCTGAGGAGTTGACAAGGGCAAAAATTGAAAAATTCTATGCAGAGATAACCCTATCCCTGGCAAAAGAGATTGAAAGTTTAGGATTGGGAAAAACTATGAAGGTAGAAATACAGGTGATGAAGCTTAACGATGCTATCCTTGTAGCTATCCCAGGAGAGCTATTTGTGGAAATAGGTCTGGATATCAAGAGAAAATCAAAATTTGATAATACGTTTATTGTAGGTTTAGCTAATGGGGAGATAGGATATATTCCAACACGCCAGGCTTTCATGGAAGGTGGATACGAATCGATATCTACCAAATTTACCGAAGAAGCTGGGGAGATAATAAGAGATGCAACATTGAGGTTAATCAATAGGATAGGAAAGTAAGAGAAAGTTGTTGAATTTACAAGAAGAAGGGGGGAGTTTACTTGAATAAACGTGAGGCTGTGTTGACAACTCTCAGACATGAGGAACCTGAGATTGTCCCTGGACAAATCAACTTTTTTAGCATTAATGGAATAAGGAAATTTGTGCCAATCTTTAGTAATGATTGGAGAGAGAATACTTTAAAAAGACTTGAATTTTTAGATAACTCTTTTGTGGAGGTTGGTAGTGCAAAGCTTCATCAGTCTGAGTTTTTACGAGAGAGCGATGAGTTAGAAAGAGTAACATTTTTTCGGTCTGTAAGTGGGAGTGGAGTGCTTCGTACAAAATTAATAGAAGAAACAAACAAAGATTTAACTTTTGAGTTCGAGACAGGAGGAAGGTGGAGGATACATAAGGACCCTTTCTGGCGAGATTACATTCATCATCCAATTCAAAGCATAGAAAATGGAGAGAAGATGAAAATGCCTGATCCAAACGACCCTGAGAGGTATGAGGGAGTGAAGGAGAATATTGAATACTTTAAAGAGAAGGGCTATTTTACCAGTGCTGAGATTAACGGATTTTTCTCTGGGGTTTGGTATCGCTATCAAAATATGCAGGATTTTATGATGAACCTGGTTATCAATGAGGAATTTGCAAAAAAAGTAGTGGATATGATAGGAAGTTTTAATCTTGAAACAGCAAGAAACTTTTTAGAAAGAGGGGTGGATAGTATCCTGTTTTGTGATGACTTAGGCTCAAACACAGCTACGCTTATCTCTCCTGATTCATACAAGAAATTCTTTTATCCCTGGCATAAAAAGTTAGCAGAGTTATGTCACAATTACGGTGCTTATTTAAACATGCACAGCCATGGTAACATAAATGAGATTATGCCATTATTAGTGAAGGCAGGAATTGATATATTAAATCCAGTTGGACCTTCTGACAATATGAATCTTGGAGAGTTAAAAGAAAAATATGGTGATAAGATAACTTTCATGGGAGGAGTGAGTAAATTTATTGGGGAGATGAGTAGAGAGGAGTTAGAAACGCATTTGAGGAAAGTAATAGAAACTGGATACCCAGGAGGAGGGTTTATCCTTATGTCAGAGGGAGGTATCCCTGATAATATAAGTATGGAGGATTTCAAATTTTATCTTGAGATTAGTAAAAAATATAGAAGAAGAGGGTAGGAATTAATCAGGAGGTCTAAATGAATAAAATAAGGTTTGGAATAATTGGAGGAGGAATGATTGGTCCATTTCATGCTGAGGCAATATCTCAATTAGAGGGGGTTATCGAAGGAAGCACAGCTATATATCCAGGATTACCGAGAAGGCTGGAAATCCATGGAGAAAGAGGAACGGTAATTTTTGAGGGAGATGAGATAAAATTATGGGATTTTGTTGGTCAGGGAAAAGGAAGGAGGGAAGAGGAGAAAGTGAGAGGATTTAAAGATAAGAAACTTGGAGATACTTCCTCAGACCCAACGCATCATTCCATTGAAAATCATAAGCTTCAGATAAGGGACTTTATGGAGGCAGTAAAAGAAGATAGAGAGCCCTTTGTCAGTGGATTAGAAGGAAGGAAATCGCTGGAGATAATAAGAGGAATATACAAATCTGCAAAGAATGAAAGGCCAGTGAAGTTTCCTGTAAGAGAATAAAAGGAGGATATGTTGTCCGGAAAGTTAGCCATCGATGGAGGAGCAAAGGCAATTACCTTAGATCAAACCAAGGCAAATAAGTGGCCTCCCCTTGGTGAAGAGGAATTTGCAGAAGTTAAGAGGGTGATGCAGATGCCTGATTTTTATGAGGAGGCATACACTCTGGAGGAGGAGTTTAAGAATTATAAAGGATCAAAGTATGCTCTGGCTCATAATAATGGGACTGCAGCTATCCATGCTGCACTTTTTGCCCTGGGAATTGGTCCGGGAGATGAGGTAATAACGCCATCCTATACCTATTGGGCTACTTGTATGCCGATTTTAGCATGGGGAGGTATACCTGTTTTTGCTGAGGTAGATCCTAATACTTGTAATATAGATCCTGAGGATATTAAAAAAAGAATTACTCCACATACCAAGGCTATTATAGTGGT
>JAGHCO010000058.1 GCA_021160405.1 Candidatus Aerophobota bacterium | reverse complement strand
GATAAGAAATTATATAGATTGGCTTTTATCACTTCCTTGGTATCATGTAACCAAAGATAAGTTGAATATAGATGAGGCAGAAAGAATTTTAGAAGAAGACCATTATGGTTTAAAAAAGCCAAAACAGAGGATTTTAGAGTATTTAGCTGTTCAAGGGCTTGTAAAGAGGATAAAAGGGCCTATTTTATGTTTTGTTGGTCCTCCAGGAGTAGGAAAAACATCTCTCGGTCGCTCTATAGCAAGGGCAACAAACCGTAACTTTATTCGCCTCTCCTTAGGCGGTGTAAGAGATGAAGCAGAGATCCGTGGTCATCGTAGGACCTATGTTGGAGCTCTTCCTGGTAAAATTATTCAATCTATTAAAAAAGCTGGTTCTAATAACCCTGTCTTTCTGCTCGATGAAGTTGACAAGATGAGTACAGATTTTAGGGGGGATCCTTCTGCTGCACTTTTGGAAGTATTGGATCCAGAGCAAAATAATACCTTTAATGACCATTATCTTGATGTGGACTATGATCTATCACAGGTGATGTTTATAACCACAGCAAATAACCTCTATGCTATACCCCCTGCTCTGCGTGACAGAATGGAAATCATTCATCTCCCAGGTTATACAGAGTGGGAGAAGTTGGCAATAGCTAAGCAATTTCTTGTTAAAAAGCAGAGAGAAGCAAATGGCTTGACAGAAAAGAATATAAGTTTTTCAGATAATGCTATAAGACGTATCATAAGGGAGTATACAAGGGAAGCAGGGGTTAGGAATTTGGAGCGTGAAATAGCTTCTATATGTCGTAAGGTAGCTAAAGAAGTAATAAAGAATGGTCCTGAAACCCATATAAAGATAACACAAACGAATATTCCAAAATATTTAGGGGTGCCAAAGTATAGATATGGGAAAACAGAGGAAGAGGATAAGATTGGCATAGCTAATGGGCTTGCATGGACAGAAACAGGTGGTGATTTGTTGGTCATTGAGGTTGTGGTGCTTCCAGGAAAGGGAAAGCTTATTGTTACTGGTAAACTTGGTGAGGTTATGCAAGAATCAGCACAGGCTGCTTTAAGTTATGTGAGATCCAAATCTGAGATCTTAAATATTGACAAGGATCTTTTTCAGGATACTGATATCCACATCCATGTTCCCGAGGGTGCAATACCAAAGGATGGACCTTCAGCAGGGATAACAATGGCTACTGCTATTGCTTCTGCGCTGACAAAATATCCTGTAAAGAGCAGTATTGCTATGACTGGAGAGATAACTCTTAGGGGAAGGGTGTTACCAGTGGGAGGATTAAAAGAAAAGATTTTAGCTGCTCATAGAGCAGGGATAAAAGCAGTAATAATGCCCAAGGAGAATTTAAAGGATTTGAAAGAGGATGTGCCAAAAAAGGTTTTGGACAGCATAGAAATTATTCCTGTTAACCATATGGATGAGGTTTTAAAGAAATCGTTGGTGGTTGAAGATCTGAAGAATTTTCTAAAACCTTCTCTAAAAGAGGAAAAGGAAAAGGTTTATTATCCACAAATAGATGCACACCAAAATAAAATAGCTCATTGATGGTAGGATGTTATTTTTCATGATCGGTTAAAAGGAAATTTAGAAATTGGTGTAAGTTTAAAGGTTGTAATCTATTAATTTTAAGCTATTTTTTCTCAAGATTTTCCACAATTTTTATCTCTTCTTCTGTCAAGTCGTAGAGTTTGTAAACCAACTGGTCAATCTGGCGTTCGTATTCTTTGACTGTAGCACAGACATTCTTGTCTGTGTCTGAATCACAGGCAGGAATGCCTGTGTTACGTTGGGTGAGGGAGAAGATTTTGTTGACAATTGTCGTTTTATCCATATTTTCATTTAACATCAGCCTTATAATAAACGGCTTTATCTAACTGACGTAATAAATACGATATAAAACTTAATAAATCTAAACATTCTTCTTTTGATATCGGCCAATAAATAGCAGGTTCATGAGCCGTTGGATTTCTAATTGCTTGCATTAAACCTACTGATAAAAATTTAAGTCCTTCCTGAACATTTTTGTCAGTTTCTGTCTCACATTGGGTAACTTTTAGTACACCTTTTATTCCCCATACATCCATCATCAAAGAATAACCATCTTTTTCGCTTTGAGCCTTCTCCTTTACTTTCTTATTATAAACTTTTGCTGCTTCAAATACTGCATGAAAATAGTTTCTTTGTTTGTAGAGTTTTAAACAGTGTTGATGGATAAGATAATGGAAATTTCTAGAACAAAATTCATTTAGAGATTCATCTAAATACAGTTTTATCCCAGCCTGGTCTAGGATATTTTCAATTTTTAAGATCATATTTTCAGGGGTAATGAGTTTTAAAAATTTCTTCAATAAGTTATTTCTTTCCTCATTGTTCATTCTTTGTTTAGCTAAGGTAAGGATCCAGTCGTGGATTAACTTAGCTCTTGAGGAAGTAATAGATTCATTTGGAAAATTTTCTAATGAAAAAGTAAATACAGATTGGGCAGCACGATTAATATCATTGATAGTTGTGTTGTATTTTAAAAAGTCTCCTACCTGAATAGCTATTAATCGATAATTCATAATTATCTTCTCCTTCCACAATTTTTATTTCTTCATCTGTCAAGTTGTAAAGTTTGTAAACCAGCTGGTCAATTTGGCGTTCGTATTCTTTGACTCTGGCTTGTTTTTGCGGATTTTCAAGATAATCCTCAGATTGGGTGAGGGAGAGGATTTTGTCAACGAGGTTGATAATCTTCTTTTGTTCTCCCTTTGAAGATTTAATAATTGGCAAGGCTAAAAGCGGTTCCTTGTCTATCTGATAATTATTACCTTGCATTTTACCCTTATGCTTTAGCCAGAGTACAATTAGTCTTGAATTTAATAGTCCTGTTAGATATTTTAAACTTATCCTTTCTGTTTTTATCACATAAAAGGCAGTAGATACATAACAATCAAAATCCGTATAAGTAAAAGCTGGTTTAGTACATTTGCGAACTGCTATTAACTTTTCACCTTTAAAAAACTTTTCATCTCTTGCTCTATGAAGTCCGTAAGGTTTATTATCAGAAGTGATAACTTTTTGGAATTTATCCAGATGTTTTTTGATATTAGGGTATGGTTTTATATTTGCAGGATATTTAAATTTTGAATCAGTGTAAATAATCCATTCAGGATTATTTTTATTGGCATAATATCTTCCCAATTCCTTTGTCGTATAGTAAGGCTTGATTATTTCTAATTCTTTTTTAGTAAAGGGAATTTTGTTTTTTTCTATATTGCTTAGCACAAATATTCCATCTCCAATATTAAATTT
>JAGHCO010000036.1 GCA_021160405.1 Candidatus Aerophobota bacterium | reverse complement strand
GTTACTATTCAGCCACCAAGGCACGAAGACACCAAGTAAACCCTGTCGTAAAACTTTCAGTGTCCTCTGTATCTTCAGGAGTTAATTTTTTAGCAATAGAACTTCTTTGTGTCTTGGTGACTTAGTGGCTGAACTATTACAACTTGAATTATATTATAAGGGGTGAAAAATTAATATGAAGAGCCGAAGCTGCTTGAGGGTAGCGATGGCACAAATGAATTCCACTGTAGGAGATTTGTGGGGAAATGCAGAAAAGATATCTAATTTTATTTCAAGAGCTAAAGAGCTTCAGGCAGACCTTGTTACCTTTCCAGAGCTTGTCATTTGTGGCTATCCTCCGGAGGACCTTTTATTAAAATCCCATTTTGTAAGAGATAATTTAAAGGCGCTGAATACTGTAATTAGCTCAACTAAAGATATTACAGCAGTAGTTGGGTTCGTGGATAAAGATGAACAGGGCCAAATATTTAATGCAGCGGCTATAATCAACAATAAAGAGTTAAAGGGTGTATATCACAAGATGGAGCTACCCAACTACGGTGTTTTTGACGAGAAGAGATACTTTCAACGCGGCAAGGAATTTTTCCTATTTAAGTTGGGAAATGTGAGTTTTGGAGTTAGCATCTGTGAAGATATCTGGAAGGATAAGGGCGCGGCTAATTTAGAGGCAGAAAGTGGAGCAAAGCTACTTATAAACCTTTCTGCTTCGCCATATCACGCTGGGAAGAGACGGGTAAGGGAGAAGTTATTAATTAAGAGAGCTAAGGAAACAGACTCTTTTATCTGCTACACTAATTTAGTCGGCGGGCAGGATGAGCTTGTATTTGATGGAGGAAGCTTAGTTATTGATTCAGAGGGTGAAATTATTGCTTGTGGTAAGCAGTTCCAGGAAGATTTTGTAATAGCTGACTTAGATATTGATTTAATCTTAAAATCTAAACCTAATTTTAAAAGAAAAGCAGGAGTAAAATCTGTAATCTCTTTCCCGAGAAACATAGCTAAGAAATCGACTTTAGCGAAAGAGCAGTCTCTTAAAAGATTAACTCCGCTTGAGGAGATTTACAGTGCTCTGGTATTAGGAACAAGGGATTATGTGAGCAAAAATGGCTTTCAAAAAGTTGTAATTGGCTTAAGTGGAGGAATAGATTCCTCACTTACAGCTGTGATTGCCTGTGATGCTCTGGGTAAGGATAACATAATAGGCGTCTCTATGCCATCTTACTACTCCTCAGAGGCTACCAAATCCGATACCAGGATTTTAAGCGAAAATCTTGGGATAAGGCTTATTGTAATCCCTATAAATGCTATTTTTAAGGTCTATCTGATGGCGCTTGAGAAGGAATTTGCCGGTCTAAGGCGCGATGTCACTGAAGAGAACCTCCAAGCTCGGATAAGGGGAAATATCCTCATGGCTCTTTCTAATAAATTTGGTTATCTTGTATTAACCACGGGGAATAAAAGTGAGATATCCTGTGGATATTGCACTCTTTACGGTGATATGGCAGGTGGATTTAATATACTGAAAGATGTGCCAAAAACTTTGGTTTATAAACTTTCTAAATTTAGAAATAAAAAAGAAGGAAGGGAATTAATTCCTGATAGCATCATTATCCGAGAGCCATCAGCAGAGTTAAGGCCTGACCAAAAAGATAAAGATACTCTACCCCCTTACTCTATTTTAGACCCAATTTTAAAATCCTACATTGAAGAGAATAAAAGCTACGAGGAGATAATCACTGAAGGAAAACTTGATCCTGATCTTACCAAAAAGGTCATTCAAATGATAGACAGAAATGAATATAAACGCAGGCAATCCTGCCCCGGGATAAAAATTACTCCAAAGGCGTTTGGGAAAGATAGAAGAATGCCCATCACTAATAGATACAGAGAATTTTAAATGGAGAGGCAAATAGGCGGTTGTGGAATAGCTGGAATAATGAACCAGAATGGCAGGAAACTTATACTTAGGATACTGTGGTTCGATGAAGGAGAGTCTTGAATAGATAGGCAAAGAGAAACATACCCCCGGAGACAAGAACAATTGTTGCTCCAGAGGCAATATCAAAGTTATAAGAGAGCACCAGACCAATAATAACAGATAGTGTACCAAGCAAAACTGAAATTAACATCATCTTCTTTAAATCATTGGTGAGAAATCTGCTTGTCGCTGCAGGGATTGTCAAAAAAGCAATGACAAGTATAATCCCAACCACCTTCATTAAAATAACCACTGTTAAGGCAATTAAACATAAAAATAAAAGATATAAAAATTCTGTAGGGACTCCAACTACCCTTCCAAATTCATCATCAAAGGAAATAATAAGAAATTCCTTAAAGAACAAAACAATTATTAAAATTATAGCTATGCTTAAAATGAGCATTAAAAGTATATCAGAGGAAGTTACAGCTAATATATTCCCAAATAGATATCCAAACAAATCTGGGGCAAAACCTTTACTTAAGCTTACAAATACAATTCCCAGTGCCATTCCAATTGCCCATAAAATTCCTATAGCTGTATCTTCATGAACTTTAGTCCTTTTGCTTATAAATCCAATGCTTAGAGCAGAAATTATGGAAAAGAGTAAAGTTGTCAGCGTGGGATTTATCCCCAGCAAATACCCTAATCCAATTCCACCAAATGAGGAATGGGCAATTCCCCCACTGATGAACACTACTCGTTTTAAGATTACAAAAACACCAACTATTCCACAGATAAAGCTTACCAGAATACCAGCAAAAATAGCATTTCTTATAAATTCGTATTTTAACAGAGTTATCATTTATGATCCCTTAGCACTCTATGAGGCACACCATGAGCTATCAAATCTATTGGGCATTGATATACCCTTTCTAAATCTTCTTTCTTTATTTCTTTTGCACCGTGGTAAAAAAGCACTTGATTAAGACAGGCAATTTTCTTTACATACGTAGATACTGCACCAATATCATGAGATATAAGGATTATCGTTATTTCCTCATTTAATTTTCCTAACAGTTCATAGAAGCTCTTTCGCATTTTTGCATCAATGCTGGCTAAAGGCTCATCAAGAAGCAGGAGCTTTGGGTTATTTACCAGAGCCCTGGCGAGAGAAACTCTTTGTTGCTCTCCTCCAGAAAGCCTTCCTATCTGTTCATCCTTATAATCAACCATATTCACCTTCTTTAATGCCTCAAGAGTTGCTTTTTTATCCTCTTTTGTATATCGATTAATTAATCCCCTCCTGGGATATCTTCCCATCATTACTACATTAAACACATCGATAGGGAAATCTTGGTCAAACAAAAAATTTTGGGGGACATAACCAATGTATTTTTTACCTTCCTCAGGGAAAAGATTAAAAATTGATACTTCTCCTTGATTTGGCTTTACTAACCCAAGAATCACTTTAAGCAGTGTTGTTTTCCCTCCACCATTTGGACCTATTATCCCTAAAAAATCCTTTTCATACACTAACAAATTTACCTCTTTTAAGGCAAGCTTTCCATCATAATAAAACCATACGTTATTTAATTTAACAACCTCTTTTTTCATTTTAACCACTTAACAAATTCATTTACGGTGATACGCATATTTTCCAGATAATCCTCAGCAAGTGGGTTTATAGATACAACTCTGCCATTAATTTCTCTGGCAATCACCTCTGCGCTTTTTTGATTAAACTGTGGCTCTACAAACACTACTTTGATGTTATTTTCCCTTGCTGTATCTATTATTTTTTTTATATATTTTGGCCCTGGCTCTTTTCCTCCACGTTCTATTGGTATTTGTTCTAAACCATAGTCTTTAGAGAAATAGCTCCAGGATGGGTGAAGGACAATGAATTTTTTATTTTTAACAGCTTTTAATTTTTTGCTAATTTCCTTATCCAATGCATCTAATTTCTCAATATACTCATTCATATTCTTTCTGTAATATTCCTCATTTTCAGGGTTCACCTTAGATAGTGCCTCATATATTTCTTTTACCCCTTTCTTTGCATTTCTCAGGGAAAGCCATAAATGAGGGTCTTTTAAAAGGTGATGCTTCTTTTGTTCTTTAGGAGATAATTCAATTAACTTAACTCCTTTTGAGATATCCACAACCAGTATATCTTTATTTATCCTCACTATCTTATTTGCCCAAAATTCAAGCCCTGCACCATTTTTAACAAAAATTTTTGCTTTCTCCACTTTTATTAGCTGACTTGGCTTTGGCTCATATGTATGTGGTGATGCTCCTGGAGGAACCAAGATTGTAACATCTACCTTATTGGTGCCAACGCTTTTAACCCACTCGGCCAGTGGAGCTATACTCACAATCACACCTAATTTTTCCAATTTTTTCTGACTACACTCCCCCTTTATAGATGGAGTAACATAGCTACTCACGCCAATTAAACAAATAATGGCCAGCAACACTATCTTTTTCAATAGATTCACCTTATTCCTCTTCTCTGTTTTGTTAATAGGGTCATTGAGTTATTAGCGTATAGCGATTAGCAAATGCTCGGTTTATTCTATCCGCTATTCGCTTTTCCTTTTTACTCATCACTCATTACATAACATATTACTCTTTTACCTTTTGCCCTTCGTCTCTTTCACTCATCTCTTCTTCCATGCACTTAGAGCAAAGCCCCTCTATCTGCATAAAGTGTGAGATTATCTTACAATTTAATTTGCTCTCAATATCTCCGGCTATATCATCAAAATTGCAAAGTTCTACCTCACTTACCCGACCACACTTCTTACAAACAAAGTGATGATGCTTTTTCCCCTTTCCCAACTGGCAGATGGCATAATAAAGCCGCTGGTCAGATCGGAATACCCTAATGAGAATTCCAATATCCTCCAGCTCTCTCAAGTTTCGATAAATAGTGGGCAGCCCTAAGTGCTTAAAATCTTCCCTGAGAGCTATCCAAACCTCTTCAGGAGTAAAGTATCTTCCATTTTGTAAAAAGAACCCAATAATTGCCTTTCGTCTCGGTGTGATTTTTAAATTAGCTTTCCTTAACATCTCAATGCAGTCATTGCTTCCCAATTAATGAACCTCTACTTAATTAAATAGAAATCATTTTCATTTATATTATAAAAACTTTTTTTAAAGTGTCAAGGCAATTAAATTGACGTTGTGTATAATATAGTTAAAATAGTAAATAGATATTACCCTGTTAGATAGCTTTGCATCTAACAGGGTTAAAAGGAGATTTCTATGGGTAAATTAATAGCTGTTGTTGACGATGAACCTGATATTGTAGAGCTTATAACTCACCACTTAAAGAAAGAAGGATTCAGGACAAAAGAATTTTATGATGGTGAGAGCTTGCTTAATTTTGTTAAAATAACTCCTCCCGACCTCATAATCCTGGACTTAATGCTTCCGGGATTGGATGGACTGGAAGTTTGTAGAATATTAAAAAGAAATGAAAAAACATCCCCTGTTCCCATTGTAATGCTTACAGCTAAGGGAACTGAAACTGATATAGTAGTTGGACTGGAACTCGGAGCTGATGATTACATAGTAAAACCATTTAGTCCCCGGGAGCTTGTAGCTCGCCTGAGAGCTGTGTTAAGAAGAGCAGAACCAAAAAAAGAAAAGCCAAAGTTAATTAAAATAAATAATTTGGTGATAGATTTAACCAGATACGAGGTAAGAGTAAAGGATGAAAAGGTTAATCTTACTACAACAGAGTTCAAAATCCTAAGTTTTCTTGCCGAAAAACCTGGATGGGTTCTTACAAGAAATCAGATTCTTCAGGATTTATGGGAAGATGAAAAGATTGTCTTGGATAGAACCGTTGATGTGCACATTAAAAACTTAAGGGAGAAATTAGGAGAGGCGGGCAAATTAATTAAAACCATCCGAGGAATTGGCTATAAAATAGAGGAGTAAAATGGCTAAATGGGGAATAATGTGGAGACAGTTTTTTTATTATCTTTTAATCATCCTTTTAATAATTCTACCTCTTATTTTTTTTATATCTAAGGAGATAGAAAGGCATTATATTAACTCCATAGAGGTTAACCTTAAAAATCAAGCTGAATTAACTGAGGAGCTTTTTGAGAATCTTTTACCTTCTGGGAAAGTAAGTAAAATTGATGGGCTTACTAAGAGAATAGGAAAGAAGATAGACACTCGGATTACAGTTATTGCTCTAAATGGAAGAGTTTTAGGAGATTCTAAAGAGGACCCTAAGAAAATGGAAAATCACTTAACCCGACCAGAGGTTGAACAAGCTTTAAGAGGAGAAATTGGAAAAAGCATTCGATATAGCAACACTTTAAAAGAAAAAATGCTATATGTAGCTCTGCCAATAAAAGGGGAAGGCAAAACTGTAGGAATTATTAGAACCAGTTTTCCTCTTGGTCAAATAAAAGCTCTTGTGTGGGCTGTAAATAACAGGATTATTTACTTTGCCCTTATTTTAACAATTTTTGCTCTTATATTATCTTTTCTCTCAACAAGGGCAGTTACAAAACCAGTTAAGGAAATGGCACTTGCCGCTAATAAAATAGCTAAGGGAGATTTCAATGTTAGAGTATCCACAAAAACTAAGGATGAAATAGGAGAACTTTCCTCCTCTCTCAATCAAATGGCTCGAGAAATTCAGAGCTTATTTACCACCTTAGGTGTGGAAAAGGAGAAGCTCCAAAAAACTATTTCGGCAATGGCTGAGGGAGTAGTTGCATTGGACTCCCAAAAGAGGATCCTCCTTGCTAATGAAAGCTTCAAAAGAATGTGTGGTCTTTCATCGTATTCCATTACTGGAAAAGCCTATTGGGAAGTTTTGAGAAATATAGATTTTAAGGAGCTGATAGATAGGGTATTTAAAAATAATAAAATACAAACCTCTGAAATCAGATACCAGGATAAAGTTTATCTGGGAAATGGAGTTCCACTTTATAGAGTAAAGGGAGGAGGAATAGTCATTGTACTGCATGACATTACTGAAATTAAACAATTGGAAAGAGAAAAGGCAGATTTCGTTGCCAATGTATCTCATGAGCTAAGAACACCGCTCACCGCTATTAAAGGTTTTGTGGAGACCTTAGAGGAAGAAGCAGACAAGGAAGAGCGGCATTTTTTAAAAATTATTGATAAACATACAGACCGCTTAATTAGCCTCGTCTCTGATTTGCTTTTGCTCTCAAGGATAGAGGATAGAGGAAAGAAGTTAGAAGTGGAAGATGTGAATTTAAAGGAAATTATTGAAGATGTTTTAAGAATTTTTGATAGCAGGATAAAGGAAAAGAACTTGAAATTGGAACTTATCGCACCCCAAAATCTTCCCTTGCTAAAAGCAGATCCATATCTTTTAGAGCAGCTATTTATAAACCTTATAGACAATGCGGTAAAGTACACAAAAGAGGGAAAAATTAAAGTAGAGATTACTTTCACAAATGATAGGGTGAATATCAAAGTTTTAGATACTGGTATAGGAATACCAGAGGAACACCTCGGTAGGATATTTGAGCGATTCTATATGGTGGATAAAGCTCGCTCAAGAGGGCTTGGTGGAACAGGCTTGGGTCTTTCCATAGTAAAACAT
>JAGHCO010000237.1 GCA_021160405.1 Candidatus Aerophobota bacterium | reverse complement strand
GTTATGTAGAAGCCCTAAAAAAGCATTCTCTTTTCAATGATAATTTAGTTAAAATAGGAGATTTTTCACAAGAAAGTGGTTACTCCTTAACTTTAGAACTTCTCTCTTTTTCCCCTCCTCCCACTGTTATTTTAGCTTGCAACAATCTACTGGGCTTAGGTGCTATGGACGCTTTGCGAGAAAAAGGAATCCAGATTCCTCAAGAAATGGGAATAGTAATTTTTGATGATTTACCCTGGTTTAGATATCTTAATCCTCCTTTAACTGTGGTGGCTCAACCAACATTTAAAATGGGAGAAGTGGCAGTGAAGCTTCTTCTTGAGCGAATGAGAGGAAGAAGAAAAAAACCAAAACAGATAGTTTTAAAAACAAAATTGATATTAAGAGAATCTGCTGGAGAAGCTTTAAGGAGAGTTCCCATTTAATATATTTCTGTGAGAAACAAGTAAAAACTTGAGCAAGAGTTAGATTTTTAGTAAGGAAAGGGCTAAAAATATGGTCAGAGGGAGGTGAAAAAGTAGGCAGGCCGTTAGCTAAAGGTAAAGGGATGCTTTCTAAAGAGAGAAGCATTGAAAGATTAATTTCTCTTTTGAGAGCTTTCCACAGAAAAATAAACAATGTCATAAAACATATTGCCAAAACTAAAAAGGAGGTAACTGTATCGGGATAAACTTTCACTATTTTAGTAGTGATATGTATTCCCGGTGCGAAAAGAAGATGAAGAAGAAAATTTTTGTAATGATGTTGGTGTGTATCTTAGGATTGTCACTTGCTTCGGGTATTCTATTGGCAGGTGAGAAGAAACTGAAGTTTGCTTGGTGCCCCACTATAACCGATCCTTTCTATTTTATGATAGGGAGGGGTGCTCAAAAGAAAGCTAATGAGTTGGGAGTTGATCTATTTGTTTCAGAGTACCCTAAAGCCTGGGCTCCCGAGATTCAAGTTCCAATTTTAAAGGCTGTAGCTACTCGCGGAGATATTGACTTGCTTTTTACTGGTCCATCTTCTACAGAGGCTTTAATTGCTCCTCTTAGAGAAATCTATGCTATGGGAATTGAGGTCATTACCGTTGATACCTATATAGGTGATGGAGACTATTCTAAGCCGAGCGATTACTCTTTTCCACTTGCCTATATTGGAACGGATAACTTTTTGGGTGGAAAAGAAGTGGCTGAGCATCTTGCCAAAATGATAGGTTACAAGGGAAAGGTCTTTGTAGAAACGACAAATCCAGATGTATCCAGCGTAGTTAATCGAGTAAAAGGATTTAAGGAAGGAATAAAAAAATATCCAGATATTGAGCTAGTGGGCGTAGAGTACTGTCTGGATGTTCAGGAGAAAGCTCAATCTCAAGTTGCAGCAGCCCTCCAGGCAAATCCTGATATTGTGGGCATTTTTGGTACAAATCTTTACAGTGCGCAAGGAGCCTATCAAGCTGTGGTTAATGCTGGGCTCACCGGTGCTGTGAAGATCGCCACTTGGGATGCTACAGAAGATCTTATCGCTGCTCTAAGATCAGGAAAGGTAGATTTGATACTGGCTCAAAAACCGGCTGAGATTGGTTCTCTCGCTGTAGAATGGGGATACAAATATTTCCATGGAGAGAAGGTACCTAAGAAGATAGTTCCTGGATTTTTCTTCTTTACCAAAGATAATGTAGATAAGCCAGAGTCCCAGCAGTACATCTATAAATGATTAGCTTTATAGTATCATTACCAGATAGGGAATTAATTCCCTATCTGGTAACCTAAATTTATTATGACTTATATGGAAAAAAAGTTAAATACTATATTTTTTAAAAATAGCCAAAGCCTTAGAAGGCTGTTGTCCAGTATTGGTAAAAACTGGGTTTTAATTTTCTTAATAGCTATGCTGATAATCTTTAGTATCGCTAGGAAGAGTTTTTTTAATGCGAGAACTTTTACAAATATTTTAGTAAGTTCAACTTGCATTTTACTTTTGGCAACAGGAGAAACTTTTGTCATCGTTACCGGGGGGATTGATCTATCCATAGGTTTCGTGAGAGGCCTTGCTGCTGTTCTTTCTGCTTTAATAATGCGAAACTTAAATGCCGCTGGATATCCAGCGGCAGTGAGTATCTTATCTGGCTGTAGTATTGGAATTCTCGTAGGATTTCTTCCTGGTCTTGTTAATGGTATTTTAGTGGCTAAATTAAAAGTTCCTCCTTTTATAGCCACACTGGGAATGTATGGAATTGCCAATGGATTGGCTTTAAAACTATGCGGAGGTTTTCCTATAACTTTCTTACCTTCTGCGGTAAGTGAGATTGGAAATGGGTTTATAGCTTATTTATTGCCTGGAAAAAGTTTTACATTTTTTCATAAACCATCCATGATTAAGCCATTAGAACTGCGGAGTCTAATAGGGATTATTCCCTATTCTGTTATAGTAGCTGTAGTTTTAGCTGGTATATTTGGTTTTATCTTAGCTAAAACAAAGTTTGGTCAGCACACCTATGCCATTGGAGGGAGTATCGATGCGGCAGTACGTGCTGGTATTAATGTTCCCTCACATCTAATTAAGATATATAT
>JAGHCO010000182.1 GCA_021160405.1 Candidatus Aerophobota bacterium | reverse complement strand
TTTTTCTTTATAATTTTTTACAAAAACGGTCCTTAAAGTTAGGGCCCCAACCTCTTCCTCATCGTTAATTCTACACTTTCCATAACTTCCATCGGGGTTAATTTTAAAGAAGTAGCCATCGTTTCCGAGAAGATAATAAGCAAACTCAGTAAGTTCTGTATACTTTTTCCCGCTCATTCCTACACCATAAAGATTCGGAGGATTGTTGATCTTTTGAGCATCGGCAAGCATCTCTTCAAAAGTGTCTGGAGGACCAGCAATTCCATATTTCTTAAAGATGTCGGAGCGATAGTACAAAAATCGAGGACCAGCTGCTACTGGTAGAGCATAGAGAACATTGTTAATTCTGGCCTCCATAGTTCCAGGTTCAATATTGTTAATTAGCTCCTTACTTAAATGTTTTTCTATAGGTTCTACTGCTCCTACATCTAAAAATTCTAATAACCAGCGGGTCCCAATAACCGAAAGATCTGGGGGCCTTCCTCCTGCAATAGCAACCAGCAGCTTATCATGGAGTTTATTCCAGTCTACAGGAATAATTTTTAAATCTATATCTGGGTTTGCCTTGTTAAAAGCTTTGTTTAAATCCAGGTAATATTCAGGTCTTAGTCCATCGTATAGTGCCAAATAGAAAGTAACACTTTTCTTAGCACTTACACCTGTCCCGAGAAACAACAAAACTAACGATAGGGTTATAGCTATTAAACCTATCTTTTTCATCTTTCTCTCCTTTATCCATTATTTTTTAAGCTAAAAGACCTTAACTTGCCTGAGGCAAGCCATAGTTTTCCCTCACCTCCTTTTGGTCTTATTTTTTAGCTTTCCCTTTGAGTTATATTTTATTACATACTATAATTTTGTCAAATGAATATTTCCTGGACAAGCTTTTATGCAGATACCACAAATGTAGTGAGCTATGTTGTATTTTTTCCTGAACCAACGTAGTTTCTCAAAGCAGGCAAGCCAGTCAAAATCCTCTCTCCTCTCTTTAATGGCTCCAGCTGGACAAGCTTCAACACAACGGAAACAATTGCCGCAGTCCCTTTCCATTCTTTTATCTACTCGGAGGGGCAGGTTAGTGAGAATACTTACCAATCTAATTCTTGACCCAAATTGGGGATTAACTAAAAGATTATTTCTTCCTCTCCATCCAAGGCCAGCCTCTACAGCTATTTTTTTGTGGGAGAGGTGCCCTTTTTGCATTTCCCAATCTATAGTCTGAGAAGCAGGTATAGGAAGAGATTGCCAGCCTTGATTTTGAATAAAACTGCTTATCTTTAAAGCTAATCGATCCAGCAAATAATTAACCTGACGGTAGTGATGGAGGTAAAGATGAGTAGGATGATCCTGAATATCTTCAATAATCTTATCGGACAGCCTAAAAGCCAAAGATATCCCATATTTTAAATCTTTTAAACTCTGGGGAGAAATATCAATAAAATCTTTCTTTAAAGGCTCAATATCAGCAACTCCAAACAAGCACGCTCCTGAGGCTAAAGCCAATTTTTTCAACTGAGAATAATTTTTTTCCTTATCCTGCATTTCTACTCCTATTTTCATTTCTTTAACAGTATTATCAGCGCAGAGAACACAGAGTTCGCGGAGAATTTAGCCACTGAAAATCTGTAATTATCTAACCACAGATGGACGCTGATGTTCTTTTATTATCAAGTTTATCCGTGTAAATCTGTGGCTAATAGTTATTTCTTCTCTCTCTTTAACCAAATCATTAAAAGGGAAACTGCAGCAGGGGTAACTCCTGAGATGCGAGAAGCCTGACCTAAGGAAGTTGGTTTTACTAAGGATAGTTTTTCTTTAACCTCTCTGGATAGACCAGGGATCTTCTGAAAATCAAAATTAGAGGGGATTCTCAGATCTTCCATCTTTTTAAATCTTTCTACCTGAGCATTTTGCCTTTTAATGTATCCCTCATACTTAACCTCAATTTCCACCTGCTCTATTACATCATCAGAGATTGAACATTTAGGTTTTTGCTCTTTTTCTGCATAATTAAAAGATTTTAAATCTTTATAGGTAATCTCAGGGCGGCGCAACATCTCCTTAAGAGTAAGAGGACTTTTGATAGGAGTGGATCCCAATTTTAAAATTTCCTCATTTACTCTGGGTATGGGAAATATCTTTACAGAATTAAGCCTATCAATTTCCTTTTGAATAGTTTTTATCTTTTCCTCAGTTTGCCTGTATTCCTCCTCACCAACCAAACCTATTTGCCATCCCAATTTCCTCAGCCTTAAATCAGCATTGTCTTCTCTTAGTAAAAGGCGGTATTCCACCCGGGAGGTAAACATTCGATAAGGTTCTTTAGTTCCTTTGGTTACTAAATCATCAATTAAAACCCCAATGTAGCCTTGAGACCTATTCAGGATAAAAGGTTTTTTTCTTTTAACCTTTAGGGCAGCGTTAATCCCAGCTATTAACCCTTGAGCTGCGGCTTCCTCGTAACCAGTGGTTCCGTTAATCTGCCCTGCAAGATAAAGATTCCTTATTCTTTTTGTTTCCAGAGTAGGTTCCAACTCAGTGGGATCCACATAATCATGTTCTATCCCATAACCAGGTCTTACTATCTCTACTTCTTCTAAACCCCTTACACTTTGCAGCATCTTAAGCTGGATATCTAAGGGGAGAGATGTAGATAAACCATTAGGATAGTACTCAAGAGTATCTTTTCCCTCTGGTTCTAAAAAAACCTGGTGCCTCTGTTTATCGGGAAATTTTACAATCTTATCCTCAACTGAAGGACAGTACCTCACCCCTGTTCCTTTAATTGCCCCAGTATATAAAGGAGAGCGGTCAAGTCCTCCTCTAATGATACGATGAGTCTCTTCATTAGTATAAGTAATATAACAGGGAAGTTGCTTAACCTTAAGCTTTTTAGTAGAAAAAGAAAAAGGAATAGGCTCAGTATCTCCTTGTTGAGGAGAAAGAGAAGAAAAATCAATACTTCTTCCATTAAGGCGAGGACAGGTTCCAGTTTTAAACCTACCAATCCGAAATCCTAATTCCTTTAGACTCTTAGCTAAACCAATGGAAGGAAAATCAGCTATTCTTCCTCCAGGAAAATTAACCAGACCAATGTGAATAAGACCATTTAAAAAAGTTCCTGGAGTGATAATTACACATTCTCCTAAATACCTCTCCCCTAAGTTTGTCTCAATTCCCCGAACTTGTCCTCCTTTTACTAAAATTTTTTCTGCTGTAGCTTGTTTCATATACAGTCCAGATTGATTCTCCAAAATCCTCTTCATATACAAGCGATAACTCTGACGGTCTACCTGAGCTCGAGAAGACCTTACTGCTGGACCCTTCTTAGTATTTA
>JAGHCO010000030.1 GCA_021160405.1 Candidatus Aerophobota bacterium | reverse complement strand
GGATTACTTATGTTAAACTATTAAGATATTTAAAAAATAGAGAGGGAGTTAAGGATAAAAATTTAATAGAAAAAGTTTTGAGTTTTTATGAGAGATACGATAATGAGGAATCAGCTATTTTAGATTTAAGAAATAGTACACCTTTTGCACATGGTTTTGAAGGAGTAAGTAGAGAAAAGTTAGAAAAGGCATATAAGTCTCCAGAAATTATTGCCGAAGAATTTAAAGAAATAATGGAAACTCTGGGTATAAAAGTAGAATCCTATAATTCAGATAAATTCCCCTTTGTTCTGATAAATAACTATCTTAAAGAAAGAATTAAGAGAAAGTGAGTATATTATATGTAACTACACAAGGAGCTGTTATTAAAAAAGAGGAACACAGATTTACTGTTAAGAAAGAAGGAAAAGTTTTAATATCTATTCCAGATTTTAGAGTGGAGAGGATTCTAATCTACGGCAATGTTCAAATTACTACACAGGCGTTAAAATTTGCTATGCGAAATGATATATCTGTAACCTTTTTAACAAGTAGAGGTCATCTCATAGGAACTGCAATTCCCAACTTCTCAAAAAATATCTTCATAAGGATTAAGCAATTCGAGAAACTCCAAAATGTGAATATTAGATTAAATCTTTCTAAAGAGGTTTTGATAGCAAAAATAACTAATAGCATAGTAATGTTGAAGCGTTATGTCAAAAATGTAAATAGTGCACCTCTAAACAATATAACAAGATTAAAATCATTGATAAATAGAATAAGGGAGTCTAATTCCATTAAAAGATTGAGAGGAATAGAAGGGTCGGCATCCTATATATATTTTTCAAATCTGAGAAACATTCTCTCTGATTTGATTAAATTTGAAGGAAGAAACTTTCATCCAGCAAAGGACCCATTTAATTCATTATTGAATTTCTTATACAGCCTTCTATCAAATGAGATTTTAGGTATTGTTTTTAATAAAGGATTGGATCCCTACATTGGTTTTTTGCATGAACTTGAATATGGGAGAACTTCTCTTGTGTTTGATTTAATGGAACCATTGCGAGGACCTATAGCAGATGCTATAGCTGTTAAACTTTTTAGAAAGCGGATTATTAAAGAGTCCGATTTTGAGAAACATAAAATATATGGATTCATTTTAAAACAGGAGGTGAGGAGAGTAGTGTTGAATCATTATGAAGAGAAAATGGAATCAAAATTTAAATATGAAGGTATGACTTTGAACTTCCGTAAAATCATTATAGAAACTGTTAATGACTTCTCTAACTACTTGATGGATAGAGGAAATTTCAGGTATTTCCGTCTTAAGAAATGAAAAGGTTACTATTTCTGGTGACATACGATATAAGAGATGACAAAAGAAGACTCAGGGTTTTCAAGATAATGAGAAATTTTGGTGAACGGGTTCAGTTTAGTGTATTTGAGTGTTTGCTTGACAGAGAAAATCTCAAAAGAATGATAGAAAAAGTAAAAGGTGAAATTGACGAGTTAGAGGATAGCGTAAGGATTTATTATATACCAGAAAGTGCAAAGGATAGAATAAAAATCCTTGGTGTTGGAGAAGTTATTAGAGATGAGAAGTTTTTCATTGTTTAAAACTTTCGCTGAACTTTTAGTTATTGAATCTTGTAGTTTAAACAAACTTGCTGGAGATAGAGTGCAGGTGTTATTCCTAAAAGAGATCAGTCAGAGTCTTAAGAATTTAACCAGAGAAACAAAAGAAAGCCTGATTGTTTAGTATCTTATTATCTAAGTGTTTGAGTTTGCACCTTGAAAACTAATTTGTTAAAATGGCATCAGGGAAAAGCTGAGGAGAAGAGATCTCGCCCTGACAAATAAGGGATTACGACTCCTTTATAGTAGCCTTCCAGTATTTTTGCCCGTTCTTACTGTCTGAATCTTGCCCTGATGAATAAGGGATTACGACTTTAGAGGAGTAATTGTTATAAATTCAATTTCAACTGTCTGAATCTTGCCCTGATGAATAAGGGATTACGACTTCTCTTGATAGCGTCTATTTGTTGTAATTTAGCCTGTCTGAATCTTGCCCTGACAAATAAGGGATTACGACTTTTTGTGGGAATGTTTTTTTCAGTCAAACTTTTCCGTCTGAATCTTGCCCTGACAAATAAGGGATTACGACCTCATACACCCGACTAATTGCGATGTTCTTAAATACGTCTGAATCTTGCCCTGATGAATAAGGGATTACGACACTCTGTCAGGAAAAGCAGCCGAAAGTCCATAAAAAAGTCTGAATCTTGCCCTGACAAATAAGGGATTACGACACCTTTATGAAGGCTTTGCCATATTTGGTTGTATCCACGTCTGAATTTTGCCCTGATGAATAAGGGATTACGACACAGGGTTATCCTCTTTACCTATCCAACCAGCCATTCGTCTGAATCTTGCCCTGACAAATAAGGGATTACGACCCTCGTCTTTCCACAATAGCCTTTTCTTCATATATTACTCAGTCTGAATCTTGCCCTGATGAATAAGGGATTACGACATACCAACCAACACCAGCATGAAAGTTTTTCATATGTCTGAATCTTGCCCTGACAAATAAGGGATTACGACACTTTTAATCCTTTCTAACATTTTTTCCCTATTTCTTGTCTGAATCTTGCCCTGATAAATAAGGGATTAGAATTAAATAAAATCCAAATAAAACCCCTATCAGAAGGTTGAAAGAAATTTTAAATGAGGAAAAATTTAATTTATCAGGTGAGGTATTTTTTTATGATGGGAGCTATGTTAAAGGCTTTCTTTTCAACTGAGGGAATCTCTTTT
>JAGHCO010000131.1 GCA_021160405.1 Candidatus Aerophobota bacterium | reverse complement strand
CTATCTAGGTATTCTGGACTTAACCTTATATCTACAAAATTATTGACTCCATCATGGAACATATCTATTCTTTGAGGACTCATCATAACAAGCACCTCATAGTTTGGCATTTTTATGTACCTATTTATCATTTCCCCTCCTAAATATTTATTTACTATACATCATTATATAATTATTTAATTATCTTGTCAACCCCCCATTTGCTATTTTTTGTCTAGCATACTCACAAATCAAGATAGCATCGGCAATATCGGGGTCATTTATCTTTTCCTTTACAAGGGCCGAGGCAATTTCCTTGCTAAGGTGTTTTAAGACTTGCCGCCCCGATTTTGCTTTTGCCTTTAACATTTTTGCCTGCCATCTTTTTGGACTCACAAGCATTATTTCTTTGCCTAAAAGAGAGGCTATACCACCAAGCATGCCTGCACAAAAAGAGAGTTTTATGGCAGACCTTGGATTTAATCCTACATATTGAGTCTCAATGGCAACAACATCTGCATCAGATATGAGTCTTGCCCATGAATCCATCTCTTCTAATAAAATCTTTCCATAGTTGACAATTTTTTTGTCAGACATAAGACAGTATGCAGGGTCTTGAACACTTGGGTCTATTCCTAGAATATGCATAACAACCTCCTACCAAAGATTTTCTTCTGACCACTTTCTTTCCTCTAGCTCGGCCTCTAACTCACTTATCCTAGCATTTAAGGCCTCGTTAGATGTTCTTAATCTTAGTATTTCTCTTTGTAATTCTCTTTTTTGAATAATACACTTGATAAGTGCGGCTCTTAAGGTTTTAAATGTTTCCGAATTTTTGTTAATACTAGGCCTTTTGCGTTTTTGCCTTGCCTCTTTGCTTAGTTTCTGTATCTCAAGAGGAACAACATCATCTGGATAAGTTTTTAGTAAAATATTTGAAATTTGGCGATGGCTTATCTTGATTCCTTGTTTTGCAAGCTCTTTTGATGTTTCTCTGGCACCCATGGTTAGGGATAGTTCAAAGATTTTGCGTATTAATTCCGCTTCCATTGCTATGCCTCCTTAGTGGTAATTGTTTTAATCTCTCTATAATACAATTGGCAAAATTTTCATCTATCTCTGCTGCTATCCATCTTCTTCCCATTGCCTCACAAGCAGAGGGTACTGTGCCACTTCCGCTAAAAGGGTCAACTACAAGGTCTCCTTCATTTGTGGCTATCTCCAGCATTCTCATAATTAGCCCTCTTGGTTTTTGGGTTGGATGGTCACGGTGTTTTGTCCTTCTAAAGTACCAAACATCACTATATCTCTTTTTTACAGGCGGCGGTCTTCCTTTTACCGCAAAAATAATTTCTTCATATTGCTGTCCAAGTTGATAGTATAAGTCCCCCGCTGTCCAGTTGTCTTTTATCCATAAGATTCTGTTTTTTATTCTAAAGTATCTTGAGATAATTTCTTCCCATTTGCAGTATGTCTTCCAAGAGCAAAAACTAAATAAGTAGCCATTTTTCATACACTCAGAAAGCCGCTCATAAATCTTCTCTAAATGAGGGAGATTGTTAGGACTGTCACCAATTAGGCTAACTTGGTTCTTTTCCCATTGTCTGTACTCTTGGCCATAAGGGGGGTCAGCTATGATTAGTTGACAATCACTTATTAAGTCAGAAAGGTAGAAACTGTCGCCTAAGTATAATTTCCCCAGCTTTGTTTGATAAACTAGTTTAATCATCCTCCATGGCCTTTGTTATTTTACTAAATATCCAACGCCCTAAATTCATATTAAGCCCTAGCTTTCTTTTTGCCTCATAATAATCATCTAACGAATAAGCTTTTTTCAGCTCATTATAAAAGATAGAACTCGCAAAATGCTGTTCCGCCTCTAACTTTCGTAAAAGCCACTCTGCATACGCCCTTCTTAACATTTACCTCCATCTTCAAAGAAAATTTTTTTGGCCATATCCGTAGCCATACCCAAATAATCTTTAGTCAACTCTTCCTTTATCCTTGCAACTATTTCTTCTAGAAAATTCTTATTACAAGTATGACTCTGTAGTGCGATTTGTTTATTTCCAATAGTTACAACCACAGATGATATTGCAGGCACAGGTATAGTAATACTTGACTGTTTTGGATAATCTGGACGGTCTTCTTTTTTTCTTACAAGGGGCAATTCTTTTAGCTTTAGCCACTTAGACTTATAAGTATAGCAAGTGCAATTTTGGCAAGCTGAGACTGAAAATCTCGGCCAGCATGATAAAATGGAATCGACAACTTCGTTGGCTAGTTGTTTATCAAGGAAAATAAGTTGTTTTTTAATGGTGTCACCTTCACCTATTTCTACCAAATAAGCTTTCATCTTTTATTAACCTTTTTAAATTTTTCTTAACATAAACTTTAGTAAACTTTTCAAGTGCAGAGATTAATTGTTTGACCTTGCTGGCGGGTGGCTCTGGTAGATTGCTTTTCTTTGAATCGGCACCAATGCTTACGAAACTTGGATTAATATACTCAATCCATGATAAAAATTTAGATAAGTCAAAATCCATTATAGGCTCTATACT
>JAGHCO010000070.1 GCA_021160405.1 Candidatus Aerophobota bacterium | reverse complement strand
ATTATATACATCATACCGATAGCTAATCCCGATGGAGTTCAATACGGTCTCCAGTTAGGCAATGTTAACGGGACTTGTATCCAATGGGATTATGATGCACTGAGCCAAAAAGAATCAAGGGCGATATGGAAGAAAGTGGAAGAAGTAAAGCCGGATCACATATTTGATTTTCATTCTTATTATACGAGAAAAGGCATGAGACATCCGTATGAGGGTATGTATGAATATCCAAGCAATATGACTACTTTTGACTATCCTTATTTTTATGCAATGGTGAAAGAAGTAAAAGAAAAACTTTCCTACGCCTTGAGTACCCACGGAGGGAAACCGCTTAGCCATGTGTTATTCGAAGGTGGTTCAGGACTTATTTCTAAAGATGGATTAGGACTTGATGCCTGGGATGGGGGAGTAAATGAGTATTTTGTTTCAGTTGCTTACAAAAAATTACATTGTCTATCTGCGTTATTTGAATTCAACTATAGCACTTGTTATCCAGAGGAAACGATGAAGCATGGGAGAGAATATTTCACAACAATTCTTTCTCTTTTTAATAGAATATGGCCAGGCTATCCTAACCAGGGTCCACCTAATAGAGAAATAAAGAAATTAAGTAGCATAACCCTATTCGCTTGGGGTGATAATATGGAGGAAGTTAGGGATAGTAGAGTAGAATTATGGGAAAAGAGAGATTATATTAAGATTTTTGCAGAACAAAAAGAAAATGGTATTTTTGTAGACACGGAAACGCTCAGTCCATTAAGAGTTCATGGACTATGTGTAGGTCCTAAAAGATTTGTGCATCGTAAGGCTGCTCTCAGATTCTTCCTGGGTGAGAGGGAGTTGACCTCTGTAAGAGTGGATGATGAAGAGAGCTCAAATTTTCTCAAAATAAAGGATATTCAAGGGAATTGGGTCTTTGTACCGATAAGGATAGGACAGAAAGTCTCCATATTATTTCAAGAAAAGGGTTAAACCTGAATTTGACAATTCAAATGCTGATGACTAATTTTATTTTAGAATGTTGCTCTGGATATGGTTTTCATGGAGGTTAAGTTCCTCTAAATTTTTTTTTGAGCAAAAATATTCCTTTTTTGGGTAGGGGCGATTTTAGCCACCCTTTGCAGAACAAAGATTAGAGACACTTAGGAGGCTAAGGCCTCTTCTATCCGAACAGAAAACTTTAATAGTTTGTTGAATCTGGGTTAAATCTTTTACTATATTTATTCTGGAGAGGATATCAAAGGAAAGTGCTGACAGATTAATTCTTTTTCTAGTCTTATAAAGCCCGGAACATTTCAACGAAAGGATATTAAATGGCGACCTTACGAGATTCAAAAATGCAAAGAAATGGAAGTGTTAATCCTGCTAATGTCCTGGGATACGGTAAGTTACGTTATCTTGCTGGCTATACGAATGATCCTTTTGCGACGAAAAACTGGCCTCTGGTAATGCCAGAAAAAAACATAATCTTAAAAAGCAAATCTACACTTTTTCACTCATCAGAAAAAGTGGGATATACGTGGAAAGGTCTACCCCCAAGAGAGGAATTCAATAAGATAAAGGCGGAAATGTGGAATTCAGGGGCTATTAGCCAACTTCGGAAACACGGGATTATTTTGATTTATTACATTGCTAGCACCAGAATCAGAGGGGATGAGAGAAAAAGAACCGAATTTTACGATTTTTATGATCATCGCTGGGAAGAATATGAAGATTATTTTGGCCCTAAGCCCTCTGTTGATCCTACTGAATGGGCCAGGGTAACTTCTACTGGAGAACCGGCTATTTACACTACGGAGTGCACTCCTCGAGAACACGGGATTTGTATTAATAAACCCTTTGTAAGGAATTATGTAAAGGGAGCTATTCGTATTGCTGTAGATCTCGGAGCTCAGGGAGTCTTTTTTGATGATTCACCCATTTTTTGTTATTGTAAATATTGTGATGCAAAGTTTCGGGAGCATCTTCGAAGAAAATTTTCTCTCAAGAATCTGAAAGAGATCTTTGGCATTAATGATATAAATGAAGTAGTTTCCTCAAAATTTGTTAGGGAGAGATTAACGAAGCTGGAAAATCCATTGTTTGTGGAATGGCGGAGGTTTCGAGCTATTAACTATGTTGAGTATCTTGCCGAAATGCGAGAATATGGCCAAAGTTTAATCTCTAATTTTGTCCTTACTGATAATGCCTGTCTCTGGGAAGGAGAACCTTATCGACAGTATGACTTTGCCGTTGGCCCAATTGAGGAATGGATAAAAGTTTTAGATTTAATGTTTATTGAAGCAAAGCAATATGGTAATCCCAAAGGAAATAAAAGTTTTAAGGAAACAAACTCTCCTGTTCTGAAGTATTGTCATGGAGCTTCCAGAGGGAAAGCAGTAAGTTACCTTACTAATATGGGCACCTTAGAATATCCACCTGCCTATACTCCTTTAGTTAAAATAGGTATTGCCGAGTGTCATGCTAATAAAGCATCTTTTATCTATATTCCTCGTTGGAGTGGCTGGAAGAAAGAGAAAGTAGATAAACATAACCAATATCTTATGGCAGGAGTAGAAGAATATAATGAATTCTTAGCCAGCCATGAGTCGCTTTTTGTTGGTGCAAAACTCTATGCTAATGTAGCTCTTCTTTGTTCTCTTCAACAAGCTTACGGCAAGCAGATGTCTTATCCAATGGCTATTTCCCGAATGCTTACTGACGAGCAAATTCCCCATTTGATGCTGGTTGATGGAGATCTTGAGAATGGAGAAAAACTTCAACAATTTGATGCACTTATCTTGCCAGAAGTGCCGATGATGAGCAACCAACAAATTAAGACAGTAGAAAAATTTGTAGAGGATGGTGGAGGAATAATAATCTTTGGTCCTACGGCAATAATGGATGAATATGGGCGATTAAGAAGTAAAGAATTAGGGTTTCACCGACTCCTGAAGAATATGGAACCCTGGGGTCATATTGACCGGAGAATTGATCCAGTGGTGGGAGTAAATACTACTCGAAAAGGATACTTTGGAAAAGGACGTGTAATCTACATTCCTCGTGATGCATACATTAGTTTTCCACCTACTGGACGAGATAAAGTAGTATTATTTAAAGAGATGGCCAGTATTACTGCTGATAAAATGACTTCTATTAACATAGTTTTTACTGAAATTATTGGATGGGTTTGCCATGGTAGACTCTCGGGTTACTGCTCGGCCAATTCTACAGTGGAATATACTCTTATGGATCAACCAGAAAAGAAGAGAGTAATTGTTCATCTGGTTAACTATAAGGTAGATAGAAAAGGAATAATTATACCCGAAAAAGATATTTTCCTGAAAATAGCTATGCCCAATAGACTACAGATGAACGAGAATTTTTCCCTCTCCCCTGAAGCTCAAACTCCAAGACCGAAATCAGCCCAACTACTTTCTCCAGATTTTAAGGAAAGAATAAGACTAAATCTTAAGAAGACAAAGGAAAACGACTGGTGGTATGCTGAGTTTGTCGTTCCTCAGTTGCGCATATATGATATAGTGGTAATTGATTATGAGACATTGGACAAAGAGGAAGATTAAAAGGAGGGGAGTTCTCATGTTTCCTCTCATCAGGAGCACAAAATGAGAAGATATACTCCCAGGCCAACAGACCTGGCTACCATCTACAATGGACCAACGCGAGTGTGGATTTCTGGACCTTCCATTATATT
>JAGHCO010000139.1 GCA_021160405.1 Candidatus Aerophobota bacterium | reverse complement strand
ATTTAAAGGGATAGATGATGTTTATGCATTATCTATCCTTTTTTATTTGATTTTTGAAGGTTCGGTAAAGCTAAAAATAAGGCCGGAAAGGAGGCGAGAAGGTAGATAGGCCGCTAGCTGGGCAAAGGAAAACTTCCTAAAGAGAAAAATGTTGGAAAATTAATTTCTTTTTAGGAGCTTTCCACAGAAAAAATGAACCATGTCGAGCTAAAATATATCCTGGAAGGGGGTGAAAAAGTATTAAACTTAAATTATTTCTCTCCTACGGGAGAGAAATATCCATTAAAAGCAAGAGCACCGAATCCGAAAGCAAACTCTCTTATTTTATAAGTTCAGTTCTGCGAGGGATGTTTAAAAGGAGGTATAAAAAATGATTTTTCGAGGTAAGAAAGTAAAAAAGTTAATAAGTTTAATAGGGATAGTTAGTCTGGTGATGATGACTTCGGCAATGAGTGTATTTGCCGCCGAACGTATAGTCATTAAGGTCCCCACCTGGGGGCTTCCCGAGGGAAAAGATTACTATAAGGTTGCTGATACTCTGGATATTGGTGCCGCTCGAAGCCTTTACAATGTTCCCCTTTTTCAGATGTTCCACCCTAATGTAAAGATAGAGCATATGACCTGGGATATGTGGTCTGCCGAAGCTGGGCAGAAACTATTAGCTGCTTTAGCTGCAGGAACTGCTCCTGCTTTTTACTATACCGGTCATATTGGAGGTCACCAATATGCCATTACCGAGGGTTTCTGCGCTGATATTACTGACTATGTCCAGGATGTTAAGGACAAAATAGTTTGGTCTGTTTGGCAGGATGCCTGGCGAGGAGGTAGATGCTATGGACTTCCGGCCGCAGGCATGTACAGTAGGCCATTAGCTTACAGGGTTGACTGGTTCAAGAATGCAGGGATTTTTAACAAAAAGGGTGAACCCGCACCTTCGGAGAACTGGACCTGGGAAGATTTTAGAAACATCGCTATAAAACTTACCGATCCCAGGAAAAAACACTGGGGAATTGGAATTGCTGTAGGTTGGTTCTGGCATGAGGTATTAATGAGTTACGGTGTTCAATATATGAAACCCGACCCTACTGGCAAGTATACCTGGCAGGGAAATTTAAATTGTCCCGAGTCTGTAGCCACCGGACAATTTATCCACGACCTGGTATTTAAGGATAAGTGTGCTCTTACGGGAACAGAATTCTGGTATGGTGAAAATCTCAATGCCTTTAAGTCGGGAAAGACAGGGATGCTCATTGGGATAAATTCTACTCATATTACCGCGATTAATCGCTGGAAAGCCATTCCCGAGATAGCCGAAGAAATGAGAGCTGGTAAATCTTACCGGGATGTTGTGACTAAGTATGTGAGATTAATGTATCCTCCTTGTTTACTCAATAGTGGTCGTTATACCAGGAATTCCACTCGAGCAAATCTCTTTGCCGTTAATCCCTTGATGAGTAAGGAACAAATTAAGGCAGCTACTGATTGGATTTTATGGAACCGTCAGGGAAAGGGTAAAACCTGGGAATTCATAAGTAGATACTTGCAAGGATTAGTCCCCTATCCACAAGTTATCCTTGCTTACAAGGTGGATACTGCTGGTCTTCCTCCAGTAGAAAATTATTACCCTGAAAATTATATAAAGTGGGAAGGAAAATTTTCTTCTATTCCCCGACCTCCCTCTCAATCAACATTCGGGTTAAAATGCAGTCGTGAAAATGAATTCTTTTCAGTACTGGATGGACCCCAGTCGGCAGCCATAAGTATACCCGATGCCAATATGAAGAAAATTCTCGATGAAGCAAACAAAAGAGTTAATACCACCGTATTTAACTACAAGGAAAAAGGCATAACTTCGGAGAACTTCAAAGCTTATTACAATGCTCTCAAGGATTTTATGGAAAAGAACTGGCCTGACTTTTATAAAAACTACTGGATAAAGATTTACGAGAGAGATTATCTACCGGCATTCAAATAGGAAATAGGTGCTAACTTTGAAGTAGAAAGAAAAAGATAATAGGTGGGGTTTCCCCACCTATTATCTAAATTAAGGAAATTAAGTGAAAAAAATAGCCGGGAAAGAATCGCAAAAAAGAAAAAGTAGACTGGCTAAGATATTTATGAGTCCAGCCATTCTTATTCAGTTCTTCTTTGGCTGGCTTCCTATAGGGATGGCTTTCGCAGTCTGCCTTTTTCACTATCATATATTAAAACCTGAGGAATATGTAGGTTTAGCTAATTTTCAGGACCTCTTTGCCGATCCCCTTACTTTTCAGGTCTTTAAGAATACTTTTATTTATACGGGGATGAGGTTAGCTATATTTTTGCTTCCCGTGGTTGTCTCTATTCTCTTGATGGAGATGAATAAATCAACCATCAGAATAATGATGTATCTTTGGTTTTTCCCCATCGCCTCTACGGCCAGCATAGTTATCTGGAAGTGGATGTATAATACAGAGTATGGACTTTTAAACTCTATTTTGATGTCTCTTGGACTTCCTACTTTAAGATGGCTCAATGATCCCCGTCTGGTCATATTTTGCTTAATTCTTCCGGGAATATTAATGTATGGACCAGGCTTGATTTATTTAGCTACCCTACAAAGCATCCCCGATGAATTATATGAGGCGGCAGAGCTAGAAGGGGCTGGTTTCTGGAGTAAAGTCTGGCATATTACTTTACCCCGAATGAGACCTGTTTTAGCTATGATGCTTCTTCTTTCTATAATCGAGAGTATGAGTGTCTTTAGCCAACCCTGGATTCTCACTCATGGAGGACCAAATAATGCCTCCATGATGGTAGTAATGCGCATTGTTGATTTAGCTATTTACAGTATGCGCTACGGCAAGGGAACTGCTTTAGCTATTATTTTATTTGCTATTCTTATGGTGATAATTATTATTCAAAGAAAATATTTTAAAGAAGATATTGACAGGTGAGATAAATGCCTTTAATTCCCAAAGTAGGAAGAAGGAAATTTCGAGTTAAATTGGTTTTATTGACTATCGGGGCTTTCTTATGGATAGGAGTAATTCTACGAATGATTCCTCTCTGGTGGATGTTCATTACTTCCATAAAACCAGCAGAAGAAGTTTACCTCATCCCTCCTACTCTCTTTCCTCATCGCCCTACTTTTGCCGCCTATAAGATAATTTTTACTCTTAGCGGATATATTTCGTCTACTGGTGCATATATCGCTCATCCCAGTTGGATGACCTATCCTATGTATGTTTATTTAAAAAATAGTCTCATCATCACTTTTGGAACTATGATTTTACAGATTCCCATTACTGCTTTAGCCGCTTACGCTATCTCTAAATTAGAGAGTCCTCGCTGGAGCAGAATTTTATTTCTCTTCTTCATTGGAACGATGATGATTCCCGGTCAAATAGCTTTAATTCCTACTTACCTGCTCATTCAGCATTTCCCCTTTCCTACCAGGTCCATTCCTTATATACCTTTTACCAAAATAAAGTGGCCTGCTTTTAACTTATTTAATACCTACTTTGCGGTTATCATTCCTGCCGGCTTTAGCGCTTTTTATTTTCTCTTATTTAAGGGGTTTTTTGACACGATTCCCGATTCTATTCTCAATGCGGCCCGCATAGACGGAGCTTCAGAGTTAAGCATTTTACGAAGGATAGTTATGCCTATTTCTAAGCCTGTATTTGCAGCCGTATCTTACTTTAGCTTTTCCGCTGCCTGGAATAGCTATATGTGGCCCCTGATGGTCCTGCAAAGGGAAAAGTTGTATCCAATGTCGGTGCAATTAGCCCGTATATCTCGTCTTCTTAGTGGCCAAACTATGGAGGTTCGGGGTAGAGAAGGACTTACCGAAGATTTAACGAAAATGATTGAACTGGGTTGGTCCTGGAATGGATTGATGGCTATGTCTATTGTGGAATCAATTCCTGTATTTGTTATGTTCATCATCTTTAGAGAATATTTGATGACAGGAATAAAATTAAGAGGATTTAAGTAGTAAAAAATTTAGGGAAAGCTCAAGAGACCTAAAATATCTTGAAAAAAGGAAATTTTATAAAGTTAAATTTTTCTTTCTTAGTTTTCTTAAGCGTCTTTATCTTCACTCTTGGTGAAGTTAAAACTCCTTCCCTGGCAAAGAATAGTTCAAATTTTGCCAAAATAACTAACTTCCAAAAATATCTTACCAAAGAACATAATTTTATCAGTATAATTACCGAGAAAGGACAAAAGATAACTTGTTACTATTTAAAACGAGATGAATGGAAAGCTAAACTACTTCTTCCCTTTACAAAAGAGATGATCGAGTATTTTAAAGAAATCTTTGGTTCTTTCCCTCATCAAGAAATAGTAATAATAGAAACAAAAGAAGAAGAAGAAGAAGAAGAAGAATTTAAAGTTCTTCCAGGTTTAATTCTGTTGGGGAAAGAACTTTGGAGAGATAGTTTTATCTATAATTACCAATTGGAACAGAAAATCGCCTATGCTATTGCTTTAATGTGGTGGCCTTTAAAAGTGAAATGGGAAGATTACTGGCTAAAGCAGAGTATAGCTAATTATGCCTCTTTAATGTATTTGAAAAATACCTACGGGAGAGAGCGAAAAAAGTTCTTTGAGGAGATGTTTATAAAGGAACCTCTTCTCGATTATCTTAAGGAGAATGAAAAGGAAATTATTCTTATTTCTTTACCGGAAAGAGTAGACAGAGAATCCTACCAAAATTTAGTTATCTTAAAGGGAACCTGGGTTATGGAAATGCTTATGTTTATCCTCGGTGAGGAAAAGTTTGTCAAAGCTCTGAGGGGCTTTTTTCTTGATACTGACATAAAGATGAGAACCACTTTGAATTTCACTCACTATTTTAATAACTATTACCTTAAATTCAAAAATGAAAACCTCTCCTGGTTCTTCAATCAATGGCTCAATACCGCTAATAAAATTGATTATGAATTAAAAATGGTTAAGAGCAAAAAAAGAGGAGAAGATTATATTACCGAGATAGCTATTTCCCAGAAAGGAAAAGGATCGATGCCTGTAGATGTTCTTTTAAACTTAAGCGATGGCAAAAATATTATCTTAAGATGGAAAAGGAACGAGAAATCAAGGGAAGTGATTACTAAAAGCAAAATAAATTATGTAGAAGTTAATCCCGAAAATACTGTTTTAGAAAAAAATAGAGAAAACAATAAAAGAGTCTCCCATGCTTATTGGTCAAAAATGTTTTCTTTCTATGTCTTAGGTATTATTCTCTGGAATACTCTCTCATCATTGATAGTAATTATCTTATCTTTCTTTTTTAAGTATCTTCTTAATTTCTGGAAAAGGTTCCGAGAGAAAAGAGGTCTTCTTTCCACAGTGATAATCTTCCTTATAATGTTGGGGTTTAAAGCCTTATTTCCTTTTTTACTTGTGGGACTTCCAGAGAATTTTCTTTTCAACTGCATTTTTACAGTCTGGCAGAATGTGAGTCTTCTTAAGCTAATAATAATCTTCACTGTGGGGGCAGGCGTGGGAATAATGGTGGGAAAACGGGAAAAGATGGATTTTTCTGAAGAGAAAACATTAGTACAAATGATTATTTTGTGGTTTTTCTTTGATAGTTTAGGTGCATCTATTCTTGCGGTTCTGGGAATATGACCATTACTTAAATCCTCTTAGTCTTATTCCCTTCATTAAATATTCCCGGCAAATGAGAAAAACAATGAAAATGGGAATAGATTGAATAATTCCCATAGCCATAATTAAATTCCATCCCAGTCCTATCTCTCTAAGTGCCAATTCGATTTCGCTCATTCCAGCCTGCAAGTGTTCTGATTCAAGCTGTGTTTGCAGTAGATTCATTCTTAAAGATATGGGCCACATTTTCTCTTCTGTAAGGACAGTTAATGGCCAGAGAAATCTATTCCAGAGACCACTAAAAGAAAACCAACTTACTACGGCAAAAATTGGCTTAGATAGAGGAATAATAATTCTTCTAAGAATCCCAATTTCAGAAGCACCATCCAGACGAGCAGCATTAACCAGAGATTCAGGAATGGTATCAAAGAATCCTTTAAACAAAAGGACATTAAAGGCATCATAACAAAAAGGTAAAATCATTACCCAGGTAGTATTCATAAGATTAACTGAAGGTAAATTAGAGGAAATTTTAAAGGCATAGGGGAAATTTTTAAAGAGAAGAACTCGGGGAATTAAATAAATTTGCGCCGGAATTAATAGAGGAGTAATGAAAGCTAAAAAGAGGATCCTACTCCAGCGAGGACTGTGCAATTTAGAAAGAGAATAAGCCACCAGGGCACAAACAGGTATTTGAATAACCATTGTTCCCAGGGTATAAATGAGACTATTCTTAAAATAAACATAAATAGGGAAAGGCAAGACTGTCCTATATTCCCCCTTGTAAGATACTCCGATAGCTTGAAAAAAGAGTTTATAACAAACAAGGGTGGGTTTATGAGGCCAGAGAGTGGGAGGAAATTTATAAACTTCTGGAACTGGCTTTATGGAAGAGGTAAACATCCACCAGACCGGAAAAAGATGAAGAGCTACTCCCAACCAGAGAAAACTGGTAATAAAAGCTAACCAGAACTTAACACTCAATTTATTTCTTCCTACCTTTGCAATTAAGGGCATTTAAATCTCCTTATTCATCTACATTTTCTCTGAAAAATTTACGCTGAATAATAGTTAAGGTCAAAAGAAAGAAAAAGAGAAGGATAGCTATAGCTGTTCCTTCTCCAAGTTTCATATAACCAAAGGCCGTCCTCCACAGATACTGGACGGCAAAGAGAGTAGCATTACCTGGTCCCCCTTTAGTCATAATGTAGGGTAAATTAAATTCTTGAAAAGCACTAATTACAGCGAGAATAAGTAACATAGCTATTACCGGTCTTATTCGCGGCAAAGTAATATGCCAGATTTTGCTCCAAAAACCGGCTCCTTCCAGCTCCGCGGCCTCATATAATTCCTCAGGAATAGTTTGCAGAGCTCCTATATAAATGAGCCCGGGAGCAAACATAATGAGACTGGGGAGGATAAGGCAGAGCATAGCTAAGTTTTTATCACTGAGCCATCTTTGAGGAGCAAAACCTAAACCTACAAAAATAGCATTTAATAAACCATAATAGGGATTATAAATATATTTCCAAAGAATAGTCAAAGCTACTCCAGAGATAGGAATAAACCAGAGAATCATCATTATCCTGATAGTAGATTTTCTCATTTCCATAATTAATATAGCTACGATAATGGGAATAAGAAAAGTAAGAGCTATTCTCAAACCAGCATAAATTAAAGTATTTTTAAAGACAAGGGGGGTAAGGGGATGATTAAATACCAGTTGGAAATTATTCAACCCTACATAAACCGGAGGTTTTATGGGATGCCAGTGTTGAAAAGCTACTACAAAAGATAAGATAAGGGGATACCAGAAGAAAAGGATAAGAAATATGAAACCCGGTATACTATATAACCAGCCGGCATAGTGTTTATGCTTTAATTGCCTTTCTCTTGTCCTGGGTTTACTTTTCATTTAAATTAGCCTTTCTAAAAAAGAGGGCGCTAAATTTTAGCGCCCTCTCAAAATTTTCTCTTACCAGACCTTGTAGGATTTCTCAAACTGTGGATACCAGTAGTTTTTGTAGTATTCAGGCCAGTTTTTCTCGTAGAACTCACCCAGAGCTGTATAATACTTCTTAAAGTCTTCCATTGTTTGACCTTTTATCTTATAATTCAGGGCAGTTTCATCGGCTAATTTATTCCCTTCTTGAAGAACTTTGGTGATTTTTTCTACTGTATTACAATTAGGATCACAGAGAATCTTCTCTGCCGTAGAGATATAAACATCGCCAAACTCTTTCCCGTGTATTTGAGAAAGACCGAAAGCATCACGTCTGGGAGCATTAGGAAGATTAGCCATCTCCTGGTTTATCTTTATATACTCAGGAGGAAAGAACTCAGTAAACGGTGGTAGTCCCGGGGCGTGTCTATTCTCAGGGTAAGGAGAAATAACCCGCCAGTAAGGAATATATCCTAATAACGCCCTCATTCTTCTGTAGATAGACCTTCCCTCACCAGCCCAGTGCCAGATGTAATAGTCAAAAGCGGCTTTTAGTTCTTCTTTGGAGAGAGTAGGATTGAAGGCAAACAAATTAGTGTGCAGGGTATTGGGAACCATTCCTCCAGAATCGGGCATCGCCGGTAAAAAGGTAATGCCCACACATTCCTGAAAATGGGGATATTTTTTAGAAGGTTTACCGAAGTGCCAGTGATCCGGGGCACAAAGATGGATAGTCTTTAAAATAAGGGTACCGCACTTCTCGGTCTTAAAGGTATCATTAATTTCTCCATACCATATATCCGCTCCGGTCATTACTGACTTATCTACATAAATCATATCGTGCCACATCTTAAAGAGTTTAATTTTTTCAATAGAATCAAAATTTGCTCTCCAGGTATACTTTCCGGTAGGATCTGGTCGTAATACAGGAGCATCCCATTCCCAATCAATCATGTCCTGAAGGAAAGGAGGTAAACAGCCTCCATAGGTTCCCTTCTTAGGATTAGTTATCTTCTTCATAATCTTGGCGTAGTCTGTCCAGGTCCAGTTTTTAGGAGGTGCCGGTTTACCCTCAGCATTAAAAACTCCAGCCGATTCCAGCCAATCTTTCCTATAGGCCACTCCCCAGCTCATTCCTAAATCCTGAGGAATAGCGTAAACATGACCATCCTTCATTGCTGGAGCCATAAAAGCCGCAGGAACTTCTGTATGAGGAGGCCAGGCATTCCAGAGGTCAGTTATATCTGCCACTAAACCTTGACCAATACAGGTTTGAATTCCACCAATATGGCCGGTATAATAAAGACAGGGAGCTTCTCCCGAGGCTAAACCACTCATTAATTTTCTTCCTGCTTCCTTACTCCACATATCCCAGGTAACAGGGACAACATCTACCCCAGGGTGAGTAGCTTCAAAGAGAACTTCTTCATAAAGGTCCCTTGCCTTAAACACATCGGTAGTTTCCAGCATTTCTTCCACTGTAGGATAAGCAGTAGGTGGTCCTGCCCAAACCTTAATCTTTATCTTCTTCTCGGCCGCGAAGGCGCTTATGGCTAACATTCCTGTAACCAGAGAAGAAATAATTAATCCCACCATAAACTTTTTTCTTATTTCCATCTCTTTAATCCTCCTTTTGGAATTGGTTCGTTTTATATAGTGCCGTATGGCACTATATTTCTGTGGAAAGCTCCTAAAAAGAAATTAATTTTCCAACATTTTTCTCTTTAGGAAGTTTTTCTTTGCCCAGCTAGCGGCCTATCTACCTTCTCGCCTCCTTTCCGGCCTTATTTTTAGCTTTACCGAACCTTCAAAAATCAAATAAAAAAGGATAGATAATGCATAAACATCATCTATCCCTTTAAAT
>JAGHCO010000166.1 GCA_021160405.1 Candidatus Aerophobota bacterium | reverse complement strand
TTTTAGAAATAGTTTAATTGTTGCTCTATCAACTACAGGTGTTGGAGTGGGATTTGGTATTTTTGGTGCCTATGGGTTCTCCAAATTTAGTTTCAAATTTAAAAAACTAATTTTTGTCTTATTGCTAACCTCTTTGATGTTTCCTTGGGCGCTTAATCTATTAACAATATATATCTCTTATGTCAAGTGGGGTATTATTAATACTTATTTTGGTTTAGTACTTGCTTACCAAGCTATTGTGTTACCTGTTGATATTTGGTTGATAAAGGGATATTTTGATACGATACCCACAGCCATAACTGATTCTGCATTACTTGACGGGTGTAGCAGAGTAGGAGTATTATTTAGGATATTGGTACCATTGTCTCTGCCGGGGATTTTTTCAACTGCTATTTTTTCTTTTATTACTGGTTGGAATGAATTTCTCTTTGCGTTAACTTTAACCAATACGAAATTTACTAGAACTTTGCCACCGGGTCTTTACACTCATTATATGACTTTCGTGAGGATTGGATGGAATGGATTAATGGCGGCTTCGCTAATTGCTACTGTTCCTACATTGTTACTTTTTCTTCTTTTCCAAAAATATTTTATAAAAGGTTTATCCGCTGGTGCGATAAAAGGTTAATTCTCTCATATGTTGAGTCCGTAAAGTTCTAAACTTATTTTAAGATAAATTTGTCGAAGTATTGGTATTATACCAAGAATAAAAATAGAAGGAGGATGTGTTATGTGGATACCAAAAGAGGAGTGTTGGAGTAGAGTTCAAAGAACTCAGGAGATATTAAGGAAGGAGAACTTAGAGTTAGCTTTGGTCTATTATGATGAATTAAATATAGCTAATGGATGGTATTTATCTGGTTGGTGTCCTCAGTTCGAGAGCGGAATGATTTTAGTACCAAAAGAAGGTGATCCTATGATCCTAGGTGGGCCCGAATCTGAGCCGTTTGCTAAGATAAGTTCGGCAATTACAAAAACCAGAAATATTCCCGTATTTATGGTTCCTGAAGAGGAATATCCTAATGCTTATATTTCCTCCTTTGGAGAAATTTTTCAAGAATTAGGTGTTATTAATAGAGTTAAAAAGATAGGCATTGTTGGTTTAAATACAATGCCCTATGGGGTATTTAGATCTTTATCTGAAGATCTAAGAGGGGTAGAATTTGTGGATATTACAAGGCAATTTGAAGAGATGCGTAAGATCAAAACTCCTTGGGAGATCGAAGCTATTCGATCTTCTTTTGAAATAGCTGATGAGGGTATAAAGGTAATGGAGGAAAAGATAGAACCAGGAGTAGCCGAATATGAAATAGCAGCAGTAGGGGAAGGGAAAGTTCGATCTTTAGGAGCCAATGGGTTTGGGTTTAAGACTGTAGTAGGCAGTGGTAAGAGAAGTAATGGGGTTGTTCCCACTGCCTCTGATAAGAAATTAGAGAAAGGAGAAATTCTTATATTAGGGATAAGTCCTCGATATAAAGGTTATAGTGCAGCGGCTGGATTTACTTATGTTGTGGGAGATAGCTTTACCAAAGAACAAAATCAATACTTTCGGGATGTTGCTGAAGCTTTTCGGATCACCAAAGAAAATCTTGTAGTGGGCAAAAGTGGCAGAGAAATTGACGCCTCCACAAGAAAATTTTTTGAAAAAAGAGGTTATAGCAAATACTTAGTATGTCCTTTTGTTCACACCATAGGTATATTTGAGGCAGAAGCTCCCTTTTTTGGTCCGAATAGCAATGATGTCTTAAAGCCAAATATGACGGTATGTATAGATGTAAGTTTATTTGGTCATCCTATATGTAATGGAATAAGATTTGAAACAGGATATCTAATTACTGATAAAGGACCTAAGGCTTTTTCAGAATATATGGAAAGAAAAATTCTCGATATATTAAGTAAATAGAGGAAATACTTTTTAAAAACATTTTACAAAATTGTTATCTTAATTCTCAGAAAGTCTTATGGCAGGGTAAACTATATGAAAAAGTATGTTATATTTGGGTTTGATATGGAAACTGATATGGGTAGTTATCTTAAAACCTATAATGGGATAAGAAACGGAACAAATATAATATTAAGTATATTAGAAAAATATGGGATAAAAGCAACCTTTCTTTTTACCGGAGATGCAGCACTTAGTAATAAGGATAAAGTAATTGAGATAGCAAAAGCAGGATATGAAGTCGGCTGCCATGGTCTGAAACATGAAACCGTAGGTGATGCTAGTTTTAATATGCCTAATGATAATCCAATACTTGAAGTTGAGCTTGAATACCGGTTGAAAAAAAATGTAGAGATAATTAAAAAATTAACTGGAAAAGAACCAGTAAGTTTTAGGGCTCCAAGATTATGGCAGGGACATGCTCAGGTTAAAATACTTGAAAAATTAGGTTTTAAAGTAGATGCATCGTATTCGGTGGCAAATTATAAAAAGCAAATAATACCATATCATCCTTCTGAGGATAATTGGCTCGAAGATGGAAAAATGAGTATCCTTGAAATTCCCAATTTTGCGTTTTTGGATAGCGAAGTTGATTACAGTAAGTATTTCTGTAAAAATGACCAGTGGCCTTTACTCAGGTTACTTGGAGCTGATTTTGTTTTTGAGAAATCAAAATATGTAATTGAAAAACAGAGGGAATTATCAGAAATATGTGTACTTCTCTTCTATCTTCATCCTTGGGAATTTGTAAAAATGCCAAAAAAGTTTGAGTATGATGAAGGTACATTTTATTTTAAGCCCGAGCTTTATGAAAATTGTGGAAAGTTTCTGGTTAAAGAATTTGAAAAATATGTAACACTATGTTTAAAAGATGGCTTTGAATTTACGTCATGTGAAGAATTTTATAATATCTGGGAAGTTAAAAATTATATTGATTAAGGATCTCCTGAATTTAAATGGAAATTTTTGTTACGATCTTAGATAAGAAATTCTAATAATTCTGATGTATTAAATTAGCAAGGGCATCTGGAGGGTGAATTCCAAAGCTGGAAAATATCTTAAAAATAGTTGGTCTCGCATTATAGCATTTCGACGTAAGACAAATCGGAGAAAACTAACCAATCTTTCCTTTCTCTCATTAATGATCTTCGCTGTATCAGCCACAATAACTCCTTCTTCCTTACGATCCATTATTGAGGCATTCAAAATCAATTTTTCTCAAGTAGGAGTATTATTCGGTGTTAGTTTTTCCGGGTATTTTGTCGGTGTTAGTTTTGGAGGTTTTATTTCAGATCGGCTGGGTCGGAATGTTATTAGCTTAGGCATACTTTCTTTAGCTATTTCTCTGCTATCTTTTGGTTTATCATCGAATTATTGGATATTATTAGTTTTGATATGGTTTATAGGGTCTAGTGGAGGGTTGATAGAGGCTACAGCTAGTGCTTTGGTTAGTGAGCTACACCCTGAAAGAAAAGGCTATAGTTTGAACCTCTCGCAAGTTTTCTTTGGAATAGGATCTATTATAGGTCCTTTAATTCCGGGTTATCTTTTGTTTCTTAATCTAAGTTGGCGACTAAGTTATATTATTATTTCTCTAATTACTTTTTTACTGTTTGGTCTGTTTTTTAGAGTTGAGTTTCCACTTTTGACCTACACTCAAAGGATAGATTCTAGTAAAGTATTAAAATTATTTAAATCTAAAATGTTCTTGCTTCTTTCTATCTGCATGTTACTTTATGGAGGAGCTGAAGTGGGACTTACTTCATGGATTCCAATCTATGTCCAGAAAAACAGTTTTTCTTCTGCTATCTTTGGCAGTGCTGCTTTATCATTGTTTTGGGGAGGAATGACCGCAGGTAGACTTCTTATCAGTTGGCTCTCGAGTAAAGTTCCCTATGAATATTTAATGCTATTTAGTGCAGGACTTGGAATGTTATCGACATTGGTGGCAATTTTTTCCACTTATATAACCGTAGTGTTGATCTTCTTTGCAATTACCGGTTTTTGTCTTTCGGGGATATGGCCTACATTATTGGCTTGTGCTGGTGATATCTTTCCTGTATATCTGGGGACAGCTTTTGGAGTTCTAATTTCAATTGGAGCAATAGGAGCAGCTATTTATCCATGGCTAATTGGATTATTCGTTAAGTTAGTAGGGATGCGGTATGCGGTATGTACAATTGCGATCTTGTTATTAGGAATTCTCAGTATTTTTTTATATATGATAAAATACAGACCCTATTAATTAATCCTCCGAAGTTGTGAGAAAGACAGAGGTTTCTAATTTATTGGAAATTTGCCGCAAGGTTCAGGGAAACAATTATTCAAGAGAAGCTTGCCTATAGGTTAATTGAAGTAGCTAGCCCATGTTTGCCATCTGATTGTGGAAACCCGCATGAATAAAGGACAAAATTTTCATTTGGCACTACAAAATGCCAAAAGCTGCTTCAGTTCTTTACCTCAAGGATTAAGGTCTTTTATCTCAAGAGAGATATAATCCTTCTTGCATCCTTTCCCCCTCTGGATACAATTTTGTAGGTTTCTCCCTTAATGTTAAGGCAAGCTATATCTATTGTCTCTGTTGCCTCAATGATATCTAGGGGATAAGTTCTTGTGAGTGCATCGATTTTTGGACCATTGATTAAAATAAATATTTATTTCTGATAAGGACTAAGTTAGCCCCACATGCAATCTACTACTCATTTAATATATCCCTAAAATCTAAATTGT
>JAGHCO010000257.1 GCA_021160405.1 Candidatus Aerophobota bacterium | reverse complement strand
GTAATATGTTGTTGTCTTCTTCCAAGTAAAGTTAGACTTGATTTGCTTATAAAAAATTGAATTTCTAAAAGATGAAAAGTGAGATTATCAAAACAAAAAAATTGTAGAAAAACAGCAAAAAGAATTCAAGAAAGGAGGAAGACATGAAATTTGTAGGCATTGGTATTTGTATAGTTGGGAGTCTTATTGCTATTCTGTTTGTACCATGTAAGTTCCTGGGTATGAGTGCAGGCTGGCATTTTATTTTTAGCGAAGCAGGTGAGGGAATGAAGGTCTATCAGTTCATCGATACTACCGCATTGTTGTTGGAGTTGATTCTAATCAATGGCGTTGGACTTGCATTATTCTTTATAGGGAGAAAAAGATGAACAAAAAACCTCAGGTGAAATTTTACCTCTCTTTGCAGAAGAAACACGGCAATATCCTTCTCGTTCACAAAGAGGTTAAGCAGGTTAATTTTGCAAGGGAACCTCCCTGATTCATCAGATAGCTACTTGGATCCAGAAAAAAGATTTATAAAAAGTGAGTTTTTTGTAGAGAAAGCCTGGAAGAAGAAACCTCAACATAAAAAATTAATTTTGGTCTAGGGAGGAAGTAAGATAGGTATTGTGTTAGAAATAATAAGCATCTTGGTAATAATTATCGGTATAGTTTTAGCTGCAACTATTCTGGGAGCAGCTGTAGGGATTCCTATGATAGTTCAGGGAATAGTGCTTTTTGCTATAGGTTCGGTCTATCGTAATATGAAAGCTATCAGGAAGGAGATTAAGAAAGGATAATAAGATAGAACTAACCCTTAAGGACATTAGTAAAAGAAAAATCTAGTCATTTTAAGCTTCTGTTGGTCGAGCAAAAGTAAATTTTTGAACGGGTAATTAAAATATATGTTGAAGCAAATTGTAATCCTTATTGCCTTTGTCCTTTTTATCGCTGGAATATCAGTAGAAAGTGCTATCCAAGAGAGAAAACATGGGTTATCTTTACAAAATGAAAGGGAGAAAAGTTTAGAAAAAAATCAACTTTTCTACCTATTTTAAAGGAAATGGCAGTAAGAGACACTAAGAGAAAGGAAGATTTAAAGATTGTCCAACAAGCTCTTGAATTATACTACGAGAGGTATGGAAGGGTTCCTCATTTACTTGCTGATTCAACCAGTAGACTTTGGCGAAGAAATTTAAAAGGAGAGCTTAAAGAGCTTTTAAACATAAAAGAAATTCCAGTAGATCCTATAAATAACGAAGTTTACCACCATAGTTATGATGGATCTTTAGATAGGGAACAATCTCATGCACTTTCTGCTGTTTTAGAAAATCCAATAGACCCTGATGGCTCTTCTTATGTTATATATGGAGGACATAGAAGACCTATTATCAAAAAATAATTGACTTTAAAGAAGAAACAACTCAAAAAGAGATGGAGGTTAACCATTGAACAAAAGTGTAAAAGGAGTTTTTATAAGTACATTCCTTATTGTTATAAGTATATTTTTGGAGATTGTCATTGCGACTTATGCTAACGAGCCCTATTGGACAAAAATCACCGGGCCCTGGGGGATAAAATTTGATGACTATTTTAATAAAGTAACTATTGACCAAAGCCAAGGGATAATCTACGTAGGGAATGGTATTGGCGCTGGGGTTTATAAGTCAATAGATAACGGAAAAACTTGGAAGCCGATAAATAATGGGCTTCCAACAATTCCATTAACATCTAATTACTTTCCTGTTATTGACATTATCGTTAGTAAAACATCAGCAGAGACAATGTATCTTACAATGCAATATAAAGGGGTATTTAAATGGAATGGAATTAATTGGGTAAAAAGAAATGGGAAACGGGGAATAGGTGGACTTACCAAGGGAACTGCCTTACCTCAAGGTGAACATTATATCCTTGCTATTGACTCTAATGATGATAATCTTATTTTTGCTGGAACAGATGATGGACCTTACAAGTCCATAGATGGAGGCAAGAACTGGGAACCAATTAACGAAGATTTCTCAATTAATCCAGTTGACGGCTCAAGATCTGATATTAATGAAATAATAAGATCTACCGGAACTCTTTATGCAATATCAAATGACATTCAAGGACATGGAGTTTATAAGTCTATTGGTAATGGAGAAAATTGGCAAATAATTGGCAGTCCAGAAATACTTAAAGAATTAAGAGATTTATCTATAAGGACATTAGCTGCACTAATAGGACGAACGTTGGAGCCTTTCACTTTCCCTACCACAATGTATACCTGTTTAGCAATTAACTCAAAAACAAATATTCTTTATGTTGGAACATCTAAAGAGGGCATTTATAGATTTAATGAAACTACAAAGAAATGGTCACTTGCTAATAATGGATTACCCTTTAATTCTAAAGGTTATTTTCCTATTAAATGTATTGTTATTGATTCACTAAAGCCTAATATAATCTATATTGGAACATGGGGAGGCGGCGTTTATAAATCAGATAATGGTGGAGATAATTGGAGTCCATTAAATAAAGGGTTAGAAGGTTCAAAAGTTAAAAGTTTAGCCTTAGATTCACAACACCAGACACTTTATGCAGCAACCACTAACGGACTTTTTAAATGCACCCTTGGTAGGGTAGAAGAGGCACATCCCGTTATTACTTCTCCTCTGAAAATAACTTCTTCTCCACCATATTATGTGGGAGACAAAATCAATGCTGAATTTACGATTGCCAATGTAGGTACAATGCCTATTATACTTAGCATCTTAACAGTAGGTGGGCGTGATCCTGATAATCAAGTTGCAGATTTTACTCATAGGAAAAACATTACTCTTCAAGCATCTGAGTCCTATCATTACAAGGGAACACTTACTTTAACTAAGGCTGGCAAATATCATTTTTTCTGTGCCTATCGAACAGCTGATGGCAAATGGAACCCGAGTATTGATTTAGCTCTCGGGTTAACTGACGAAGATAGAATAGAAAATATCATTGTTAAAGCTAAAGAAAAGAACTTAGGTGTATATTAT
>JAGHCO010000168.1 GCA_021160405.1 Candidatus Aerophobota bacterium | reverse complement strand
ATAAGTAACAGGTAAGTTTTCCTAAAAATGGGGGATTGCTCATTTGTCATTGCGAGGTCTGCCCTAATGCTGAAGAGGATTTTCAGTATCGTTTTACCATCTACCACTTTATCCTTTAACTAAGGACCAGCTTGAGTATATGGCTGATGCAATTATTGAGTCAGTAAAAGAGGTGCAAAGATGATTATTGGCATTCCAAAAGAGATAAAAAATGGAGAGAATAGAGTAGCTATAGCTCCTTCAGGGGTAAAATCTTTAAAAAGTGTTGGTCATAGTATCCTTATCCAAAGAGGAGCTGGATTAAATAGTAGCATCTTAGATGAGGATTACAAAAAAGAAGGGGCGAAGATTGTTGATTCAGCTAAGGAAGTTTATGATAAGGCAGATTTAATTCTCAAGGTTAAAGAACCTCTCCCTGTTGAGTATAAGCTTTTAAGAGAAGATCAAATAATCTTCACTTTTTTCCATTTCGCTGCTAATAAAAGTTTGACCGAGGCTGCAGTTGAAAGTGGATGCACAGCTATTGCCTATGAGACAGTGGAACTTGAAAATGGAGAGCTTCCCCTTTTAACCCCTATGAGTGAAATAGCTGGTAAGATGGCTTCTCAAGAGGGAGCAAAATATCTGGAAAAACCAATGGGAGGAAGAGGAATTCTTTTAGGAGGGGTTCCGGGAGTTGCTCCAGCGGAGGTATTAATCTTGGGAGCAGGTGTAGTGGGAACTAATGCTGCAAAAGTTGCATCTGGATTAGGGGCTAAGGTTAGCCTTTTAGATATAAATTTAAAAAGGCTTCGTTATCTCGATGATATCATGCCTAAAAATGTAACTTTATTAATTTCTAACTTCCATCAAATTAGCCTAAAACTAAGAGAAGCTGATTTAGTAATCGGAGCTGTCTTAGTGAAGGGAGCAAGGGCACCTATTATCATTACTAAAGATATGCTAAAAATAATGAAGCCTGGATCAGTTATTGTAGATGTATCTATTGATCAAGGAGGATGTATACAGACTTCTCATCCCACCAGTTATGATAATCCTGTTTATGAGGTGGAAGGGGTAATCCATTACTGCGTTACAAATATTCCTGCTGGTGTTCCTGTAACCTCAACCTATGCTTTAACTAATGTTACCTTACCCTATGTTCTTGAAATTGCCAATAAAGGCTTTGCAGATGCAGTCAAGGAAAACCCTGCCTTAGCTAAGGGAGTAAATATCTATCGGGGAAAAATTACCCATCCCAGGGTAGCAGAGAGCTTCGGGATGAGCTATTCTCCTTTGAAAATTTAGGAGGGGTTATGTAAAATATGAGCCTGTTCTTATTAGTGAATGGCTCTAAAAAATCTTAATTTATATCATACAACTTTGAAACAATCTCAAATTATGGTAATGTCAAAAGTTTTATGAGAGATTCTATTTAAAAGATAGATGGAGTAAGCAATTTCCTCTCCCTTGAGGTGGGTGAGAAAAAAGATAAAGAAAACCTTTAACTCCTCACCCTGACCCGCAAGGGAAGAGGGAAAAGAAATTTGACATTACTCAAATTATAAAAAGGAGGTCTAAATGCGTGTCTTAGCTGTAAGTGCCCATCCCGATGATTTAGAATTGCTTTGTGCGGGAACTTTAGCTAAATTCAAAAGTCAGGGAGCAGAGATTTTTATGTCTTATCTTTGCAATGGAGATAAGGGGCATTTTGAGATTCCTTCTCCTGAGTTAGCTAAAATTAGGGAAAGAGAAGCTAAAAATTCAGCTAAGATTTTGGGAGCTCAAATTTTAGGAGGTCTATTTCCCGATTTAGATGTTTATCCAGATAAAGAGAGGAGGGAAAAAGTAGTAGAGTTAATTAGAATTGCTCGCCCTGACCTTATTATTACTCATAGCCCTGATGATTATATGTGCGATCATACTATTACTTCAAGGCTGGTTATTGATGCGAGCTTTATTGCCACTTTGCCCAATTATAAAACTAAACAAGAGGCTCATACTTTAATTTCCCCTATTATATTTATGGATACCTTAGCTGGGGTGGATTTCATTCCTACTGAATATGTCGATATCACTGATTTTATTGATGTAAAGGAAAAGATGCTTTCCTGTCATGAGTCTCAATGCAAGTGGCTTAAAGAGCACGATGGCATTGACTATATAGAGTTTATGAGAAAGGTTGCTTCTTTTCGAGGATTGCAGTGTGGAGTAAAATATGCTGAGGGTTTTCGAAATTATTCAGTGTGGGGGAGGATAAAGCCAAAAAGACTCCTTCCTTAAATGTAATCATTCACCGCGGAGAGTAATGTTAAAACTTTTATGAAAGATTCTACTTGAAAGATGGACAGGGTAAGTAATTTCCTCTCCCTTGAGGGAAGAGGCATCTATCATTTTCCTTTTCTCCCCTCCCTTGAGGGAGGGGATTAAGGGGAGGGTGAAGGTGTTTGAGGTGGGTGAGAAAGAAGATAAAGAAAACTTTTAATCCCTCACCCTAACCCTCTCCCGCAAGGGGAAAGGGAAAAGGAATTTGACAATACCGAGAGGTGAATGAGGAGATATAAATGTTTATTATCAGAGGGAAAGTAGTTACTCCACATGGTATAATTGATAATGGAGAAATACTTGTAGATAAAGAAAGAATAGTAAAAATAGGTAAGGTAGAAAAATATTTTCCTTTGGTTGAAGTTTTTGATATTCCAAAATCAGTAGTTGTTCCTGGATTTATTGATATTCATATGCATGGGCTTGGAAAATATGGTCCAAAGGGAGAGGAAAATATCATTGGTATATCTTGCTTAGAACCTCACTATGGAACTACAGGATTTATTCCTACTTTAGCCTGTGCTACTCATCATGAGTATCTTAAATTTCTTCAAGATGTTAAGGAAGCTATCAAACATCAACCTGAAAAAGGGGGAAAGATTTTAGGGGCTCATTTAGAGGGTCCTTATATTAATCCAGCTATGAAGGGAGGTATGGATGAGAGGTACCTTCGTCTACCAAGAGCAGAGGAATATCAGGAATTAATAAGGGTTGGTGGTAAATATTTGAAGATAATGACCCTTTCTCCAGAGCTAACTGGTTCAATTGATTTAATTAAGTCTCTTCGCAAAAATGGAACAGTAGCCTCTATT
>JAGHCO010000087.1 GCA_021160405.1 Candidatus Aerophobota bacterium | reverse complement strand
TCCCACCAATGCTTTTTTTCACTTTCTCCACCGTGGGGAGAAGGAGTTGGTTTTGTGGTGTAAGGCGGTAAAGGCTCTTCCTCAAGCGGATTTTCTTTATCTGGTAGCGTTGAAGGTGCAGGAATATCAGGAATAGGTTTTGTAGTGGTAGGAACAGGCATTTGAGAATAAACAATCTCTCTCTTCATCTCATAGTGGCTCTCATCTAATCCCTCAATGATAAACCCTACTTTAACTTTCGCTCCTCTTTTCTGAATATCCTCGTCTATTTTGCTAACCTGTTCAACCTTAACCGTTTTAAAATTAGCAGGCGGGTTGATAGTTAAGAATTCAATATTAGTGATTTCATTTGCATATCTTAGGTTGTTTATCGTTACCTCAGCATACACATAGAGCGTAGTTTCAACAAGATAAACAGCTTTAAAATCAAGAGTAAAGGCATCGTGAGGATTTTTGTAGAATTGCAACACCAAATCGTTATCGCCAAGAGAAGGTAAAAGCCAAGATAAAATTCTTCTCCCCTCAGGGTCTAAAGCAGCGACAAATTTATACATTTATTTACCTCTCTTTCTTTTCTTTCTTTTTTTATGCATTTTGAAGAAATACATAGCGTCTGCTCTTGCTTTCTTCTCTGTTTCCTTGTCTTTGGTTACATTAGCAAGCGCCAACAAAGCTCTTGCGGTTTTTAGATAATTGCCTCTTTTAGCTTTCAGCGCTATTCGTCGCCTTTCCTTCGCCGACATATCTTTAGACCAACCAATATGACCTTTAGGTTTAAACCACTTTTTTACTCTTCTCATTATTTCCACCTCTTCGGTCTTGTAAATAATGAATAAACCCATCGACCAGCAATTTTTTCTCGTATAATTCTTACATTATAACCTTTCCCTCTCCATTTTTCGGCTTCTTTTTTTGCATTGTTCTTTTTTCTAAAAGAAATATACCTCTTATAATACTTATGATTAAATTTTCTAAGTTCGCTGTTTTTCCTCATTTTTTGTTACCTCTTTAAAATTAAAATTAGCGCAATAACTACTCCTATCCCTATTGCTATCCATAACCAGTTTTTTGTTCCTGATGTGATAGATGTTAGGGTTGCTGATATAGCAGAGGTAGGTTTTGCTTGCTGTTTTAGGTTTGTTATTTCTTTCTGAGCCGCTGATTGCAGCTTGCTAACGGCGGATTTGAATTTGCGCTTTGCCATTTCTTTATCGGGAGGCCACCAGCTCGTTCTGTTTCTATCAAACCAATGTTTTACCTCTTTTAAAATTCCTTCGCCTTCACTCCACCTTCTTGGCAACCCATACGATGCCCTGATTTGTTCAATTTCCTTTACTAAATCAACACAAGTCTGGTAATTATTCCAGGATAGATTTTGAAGGGAAGGAGCAAGATATTTAGCCGCTAAAGCAATAACTTGAGTTTGCCACATATCACCACCTCTTCCACACCACCCACCCATCCTTTACTTTAACAATCCTGTAATTATATCCTAAACTCTTTAGATATTCGGCTCTTAATTTCGCTTCTCTCTTTCTTTTATATTTTCTGTCATATACAAAAGTTCTAAAACCAAAGCGTCTTGCTTTTGCCAATTTTATCCTCCTATCTTAATTATGCAAAATTTAAAGTGATATGTCAAGTTTTAGTAAGGTGAGTTTCCCAAACATCCAAATTCTTCTCTATTTGTTTAAATCCTATCAGATTATCGATGCTATATTCCTCAAATCCTCTCCACCCCTTCTCATCAGGCATCCCCAATTTCCCATCAATATGTTGGAAATACATTTGAATAAAGCGTTTTAAGGCAGGAAGTTTGACGGTAGTTTTCTGGAAAGGAAAATCGCCGGGTAAGCTATTGCTGGTTTTTGTTATTTTAGCATAGATAAAATTGCTTGATATAGCAATTTTTCCTTGCTCCTTCATAATCTCTCCCAATTCTATCAACATATCCTCTGTGATATCATAAGCCCATTTGCCATATAAAGATGCTTCGTTTTTTTGACCCCATAAAATATATTTTCGAGCGGATAAAAACAAAGCCTCGTTTGCGATATTTTTAGGTCTAACTCTAAAACCATCAATTCTATTATATATATCGATGAGATGATAGCCCTTAATCGGTATCATTACGCTGTCGGTATCCATATAATAGACAGGAATTCCGTTTTGTCTGTAAAAATCCATTAGTTCGGTAAGTTTGTAGCGAGCAAAAGCTGTTATCATCCCCGCTATACATAAATTCGTTGTTTTAGTTCGTCGAGGTTTTGTCTGAGCATACATCCCATACATAGAATTAACCAATTTTTTACCTAAGTAAGGCAATTGAAAAGCCTTCTCAACCGCTCCTCTATAATCCCCTTTTGGCAATACATCAAAAATCCACTCTATCTTATACTGAAAATCATTATAAAGTCGTTCCAGTGCTTTAATATCATAATTAAAAAGTATCATCAATTTAGGTTCTTTAAACTTATTAAGAAAGTACCCCTGCTTATTCTTTATATATCCAAAGTTAACCCATATTCCACAAATTTGAGGTCGGTCAAAGTTAAGTTCTTTTGCTCTTTTTAATCTATAATTCCTGTATTTCTCCACTTGTAACTTTTTCTGGATATTATAATACAGCTTCTCAAAATCAAGATATACCACATCCTTTGCAAAACCTCTATAAAAATCAAGAATTAAACCACCATAATAAGCTCGCTTAAATAACTGTTCATATCTAAAATTTCTCTCTGGTTTATAATCAGAATAGATCTGCTTCCAAATGTATTTAGCGAGGCTTCCAATCGTAGTGATTTTATATAAAGGAAAGTTAAGTCTCATTTCCTCATACATCTTTCTTATTTTCTCAAAATCCTCTCTTAGTGATTGCAAGTTAGACCAGGTAGGAGTTTTTAAATCAAGAAAATGATAGGCAAGCTTAGTCATATCATAGATTTTCTTTTTGCCAGCAAAAATAAGGCTCACGCTTCTATTTATCTTCTTAGCCCTTATCCTTGCCTTTCCTATCCGCATTATCCAGAAGACGTCTTGATATTTTCTATACTCCTGGTATGAGCCTTTCTCTTTTGCCAAGTATCCTAAGCAGTCAAGGTCGCTTATTACAATTTCTTTAGATTTCTGGAAATAGGTAAAAATTTTATCTATATTTGTTATCACCCTACCTTTATGCCAAGCCTGAAGTTTTTTGTTAAAAAGTAGGTATAACATTATTCCTCTGCTTTATCCTAAAATTTCTTTATATGCTTCATTTTTTCCAGTATAATAATTTGCCTCTTCATATTCGCATTTTTCCAAAAAATAATAATTTCGCCCCGCCGTAAAATTCATTAATTTTAATATTTGCTCTTCGAGTTGATAAAGCTTTTTTAACAAATCATCTACGCCTATAACATCATCTGAATAATAATGTTTATTTTCTTCTACCCATTTAATTATTTCTCTAATTGTTATTTTCACTTTCTCTCCTTTCCCTCATATATTCCATACGCCTCTGGCTCCTCTTCAGGAACTTTGACTGGAATTCCTTCTATCTCTTCAATTCTATATGGAAATTCAGCTTCAATTTTTCTCCCCTTCCACATCGGGACTAACGCATAATTTTGTTTCCAGCGATGAGTTTTAGGATCAGGTTCTATTCCTTTTGATGCTCCGAAAGCAAATACTATTTTATCACCTTTCTTAGCGCCGAGCTGGCGAGAAACCCAGGCAGGAATATTAATGCGGTTATCGGTGGTTACTTTATACCATTTATTTCCTATTCTTACCCTCTCACCCCTAAAATCCGTATGGAACTTTACCCCAATTCTCCCATCCGCCTTGACTTTTCCTACTGAATATAACGCCATTTTCCTATCCTTTCAAATAAATAAACCCGATAGCGCCGCCCACCTAAAAACGCTATCGGGTCGAGGAGGAGTAATGCTGATTTTTAAGCTGCCTAAGAAGGCTTCTATAATGCTCCTCTCTACTCCTTATAAAATTCCTTATACCATTCCTAACTCTAAGATAATCTGGTTTAGAGGAAAGTAGCCCCTCTGCTGCGTATTCCCATTCTTTGATGTGTTGCAAATCATCGAGAAACTGCTTAATGACCTCTTTAGCCGATATTCTCAATTTTCTCCTCTCCTTTTATCTTAAAACTTATTCTTTGTTTGTCAATTTTCTCTCAAATTGAATATCTCGATATTTCTTTACAAGATGATAACCCGAACCTATCCAGACAAATCCAATCATCTTTAACGCTTCTATTATTTCTTTATCTAACTTTTTATCAATATTCTCTTTGTAATATTTTACATAAATAGTTTCTTTATCCATTATTTTATTTACCTCCTTTTATCATATCATACATTTTAAATACCAAATCCTGCCCCTCTATTGTTTCTAACATCCAGCAAATTACCACACCTAACGACCTTGACAATCTAATATTAGGCGTCTCAATTTTCTCAAGCCATTTCTCAAATTTAGCCTGCCATTCCATTCTTTC
>JAGHCO010000247.1 GCA_021160405.1 Candidatus Aerophobota bacterium | reverse complement strand
TCAGTTTCTCGCTCTGGTGTCCATATGGTGTCCATACGCCTGCCTAAAACTTCTATAGCACGACGTTTATGATCTGGGGAAAGATGTGAGTATCTCAATGTCATCTCAAACGTCTTGCGACCTAAAAGTTCCTGCACTGTCTTTAAATCAACTCCTGCCATAACCAAATGAGAAGCGAAAGTGTGCCTCAGGTCATGAAAGCGAAGTTTTTTATTCCAGCCTTTTTAATGCACTGGTAAATCCACCCCTTATATCTTTATATGGGCTTCCATTCACTTTACAGAAAACATAAGGACTTTCAGAGTTCTTTCTAACTTTAAAAAGAGTTCTAAAAGTTATCTCATTCATAGGAATTTCTCTTACCTGGTTATTTTTACTTTGGACAACGTAAATGATCCTGTTTCTGAAGTCAAATTATTCCACTTAAGGTTTAAAATTTCGCTTTTTCTCATTCCTGTATTGAGAGCAACTATTACTATAGACTTAAGGTAATCCGGACAAACTTTGATAAGTCTTGCTATCTCTTTTTCTTCTTGTCAGAAACATACCTTGCATATAGATCATAAAAAATACAATCCCCTTGGTCAATGATAATCTCTTAAAGATAATTTTTTAAAATTCCTTCTGTTTTACCTTGTGGTGTTCTATCCAATCTTGTAGATCCTCTAAATCAAATTCGACTCTTCTTCCCAATTTTACAAAGGGGATCCTCCGCTGACTTACCCAAGAATAGAGGGTATTTGGGCTTACATTGAGGAACTCGGCGGCTTCTTTAATATCGAGTAATCTCTTGCCTGTCATTGTGAACCTCATGGATTTTTACTTGATGGACCTTCTCTTTTATCTTTTCCCAAAAAAATAGCCGATGAGTCCTACTCCACAGAGAATCAAGCCAGCTCCAACTATCAAGAGCCAAGTGTCCCGTCTATCCATAGCTCCGAATTTTTGTAGATAGTTTGCTACCGTCTCTCTTGAAATGCCTGTTCGTTCAGCAATCTGAGAGTAGTTGAACCCTCTGTTACGGAGCTCTATAATTTCGCGGAGCCACACTGGATTCATATTATGTTTCTTCGCCAGTTCAACGAACCTTCTATTGATCATTTCGATCTTTTGATAATTATTTGGCATAATGCATCTCTTTCATCTTTTTGTCGAAAAATAGCAAAAAATGAGGAATGTCAAGTGGTGCAGATAGGTGAGTGGACAGGTAAACCAAACCAGTTAAAAGCGGACACAACCAATTTTTTACTATCCAGATTTGTCCAGCAGGCACCCTTTCAATAGAATTCCCGTAGTAATCTGACATAAAACATTAAATTGATATTTAATACATTTGACAACCCTTACTTTCTTATCCTATCCTTTCTTTCATTTTGACAAGAGACTAAGTTGAGCTAAACTGTAAGTAGACAGTGTAACTAATAAGATGATCTCCCAAGAGACCATAATAGAGAGAGCTTATAATTGCGGTAAAACTCCTAGAAAGCTGGTGAATAACTTTTCCTTATCCTTCCCATCTTCTGGACCCCCTTCTTTCATTTTACACGATCTTAACCAACTGTCCAAATTTTGGGGTCCACTACACTCTGAATCATCATTTAATCAGTATGTCTTAATTTAACAAATTCCTAATTTTTGCTATCATATTTTTAAGAATATCCATCTTTTGGTAAGCTTGGTTAACAAAAAATAAAGAGGCACCGAATGCCCCGAAGGTCTTTAGAGGCAATAGTCAAAAAACGCCTTAAACAGCATAAAATAGAAAGGGTCGTTCTCTTATCTCTTATCGCTTTAGGAGCAGTTCTCATATTAGCTGGAATAGGAGTTTATTTTTACGTTGGTAAGCTCACTCTTGTCCAGAAAGCTTATGCAACACCTCCCAAAAATTTTACGATGTCTGAGCTAAGGCTTTTGTGTGACTTTGCGAGAGTATTAGGAGTTGTCTTCTCACTCATTGGTGTTGTCTCCATAATCCTTGCCCTTGATAGATTAGCCTTTTTCAAAGAGTCCTACAGAATGGCCTTATTCATTAATGGCTCAAAAGAGAAATGATTTGTTTGAGGACAAAAATTGGCTATAATCTGCCCGATATGTAGGCGCTAACTACGTGAGACTTTTTGAGCTCGACAATACTGTTGAATGTAACTGCGAGACAGGGATAAAGTTTAATCCTTAAAAAGGAGTGATTACACAAAATGAAAATAGAAAAAATGATGACTTCAGGCCCTAAAGTAACCATCTTTATCTTTTCTTTGTTACTGTTTCTTTTTAACATTGGTGCGTATGCCTCAGTTAGTGCTTGTTTCTCTTTTGTTGATGATCCAGGAGTAAAGGCAGAAGAGAAACAATCGACTGCGCTAGGAGAAGAAAAAGAGGGCAAAATCAAGCCCAACTATGATACCTTAGAGGAATCTTTACCCCCAGCGACAGGTGAAAAACCCACAATAGTAATTCCGGATCTTAAAATAATAACTGTTTCTAACTCATGGGGAAAAGTTTCCCTGGATGCGACAACTGTCAATACAAAGATTGTGATTAATGATCCTAACCTTTATCTTGTCCCCCTAAAAGTCCTCTGTGATATTTACCTTAATGACATAAAAATAGTAACTGATGTTGGAGAAGATATGCAAATGACAAAATGTGCAAGTGGGACTTCTGTATGTTTTTCGGCCACTATAGATAATGAGAATATTATTAAATGGTGGGTATCGCATATAAAAAGGGGTGAGAAAACCAAGGTAAGAAT